>JAOAPG010000027.1 GCA_025462785.1 Acidobacteriaceae bacterium | reverse complement strand
GGACAAAAGGGATGAAGCCCGCTTCTTCAGCGCGAACCTTGCTCGCATAAGCCAGCGGCGACGAAGAGGATATAGACACTGTTCGTGGGTATTGAGAAAGTCCATTTTTCGCAAAACAGCAAAGATTTCGGCGATAGAAAATGTCTACCCGAGGCGCGAACGTCGCTTGTATCGCTTCCTAACGCAAAGTTTTTCTGAGCACTTTTCTGGGGGTGAGTTTTTCAACAGCCACAGGCCTTTACACCAACTATCCGGTCAATAAGTGAAATGTCAATAAGTCAATTGGCACTATTTCAACAGTTGGCGGCGGCTCGTCTATTTGTACGAGATGTTGATTCCACCCTTCTTGATGACCTGAAAGCGCACATCGTCCTCGCGGCAACGGCAGTACACCGACAGGTGCGCATCATCTATCCATGCGATTTCGAGCCGATTCTGTTGCATAGCCGTAAAAATAAGATCTTCTGAGCGGTCATATTTGTCGCCTGTTCGATGCAGGGTAACCCACGTGGCATCTTTGCCCATTGCGCCGCAAAGAATGCAGACGACAGTAGCAGTAAGTTGGTGGTTTGGCGAAGTTGTGTCTATCCCCTTCTCCGCCTCGCACGGAAAATGGGGGGAACACGCTGATAGGACGAGGCAACAGACGATGGAGACAAGCGATTTCTGCATAGCTTTGTCGCGTCAAAAATAGTTAGGGTAGCACAGCGTCGCCTTCCCCATGGGCGGCGGTTTCCTTAGCTGTTGACCAGGCCATTTCACCAACTACCTCAACATTTTTTGGAAGATCACTTGAGACCGAGAATCGGTGTGTCCAGCGCCGTGGCCGCACGCACGGGATCGAAATATTCCCGCAGGAACGCGATCTTGCCACGTGCAGCACGCAGGAACACCACATAATCTTGGCGGTAGACACGGCCCGTCGTCT
The DNA here is from genome assembly GCA_025462785.1 of Acidobacteriaceae bacterium. GTDB lineage: Bacteria > Acidobacteriota > Terriglobia > Terriglobales > Acidobacteriaceae > JAOAPG01. The sequence goes on along the minus strand of JAOAPG010000027.1, from coordinate 6,800 downwards.
TGATGAGGCCTTCCCCCTTGACTTCGGCGACAGCTCCTTCGGGATCGGCAAAGGCATGTACCGCGAGGTCGAAGAAACGGAAATTCTCCACAGCCCCCACAAACCAGGTTGCGTGACGGACTGCCTCCTCCCGACCCGAAAGCCGCGCCGGATGGCCGAGCGAGGGCGCATAGGTGAGTTCCCACACAATGTCATCGGCGATAAGCTTTTGCCATTGTGCGTTATCGTCGACAAGTGTCTGGATGTGTTGCTGCAAGAGAGCGCACGCGATTGTCATCTAAGTTTCCTCGTGCATCTACTGTTCGGCGTCAAATCTGAAAACAGATTTTATCGAACTGTGCGCGAACAGTGTTCCCAAAACTGGATACCAAGCAGGCAAAACGATAGCGTTCCAGATCAGTCTTACTTTTGGGGTTTTAAGGCGTTTCGGAGTGATTGATGTAATCAGCCTCTTTCAATTTCTTGGCTACTCCATCAATGACGCGTTGTCGTTCAGCGGCGTCCAGCGTCACGTTTTCGACTACAGCACCCGGAGGAATCGCCCGGAGATTAAAGCTCGCCCGCTCTTGGATGGGCAGGAACACCACACAACTGCCAATCGATTGCCGGATCATCGGTAGCAGGCGGATCGACAACGTAACTCCAGTTCAACAATGCATCTGCTCTCGGCGGAATCACCGGGTGGACAACGAACGGAACTACCACGGTCACTGGTGACGCGAGCAGCATCTTTGATCTTCACCTTGAAGCACCACGACTGGCTTATTACTGCCGCGAGCGCTTCATTCGGGAATCGTCACGGTGACGACAGCAAACACAGACTCCGTGACTCCGCTGCTTTGGTACGTGGAGATGCTTCAATGAGCGGCGACTTTGACTTCTTGGTCAAAATCCGGCGTGCCAAGGTCGCATGGAGCGGAGACTGGCGGTGCGTCGGTATTGTTTTGGTGAAAACTTCAGGGCCGCCGGATACGCGGACCTAGGAACCCTGTACACGTCTGCGCCATTTTCACACATCCCCACATGCATGCGACCTGTTCACTTTGAAGCAAGTCTTTGGATCGCTTTGGTTCGCAACATGTCCATGCGCCCGGGGAACAACGGGCCGCTCCGTATCCGCCTGATGCAGCTTGGAACTGAACGACAAGGGAGACTATCCCTTTATCCAGGCTGTTTGCCGCGGACTCTGCAGCGCTTCGCGTTTGCGCTTTGGCCACAGCACTGACGCCCCGCTGAACTTCTTCCGCTCTGATACGCAGAGCTCTAAACATTTGGCCGCCGAATGGCTCGTGGCGCCGTTGGTACAAACGCTCCAGCTCCCCCGCTATAAGAACGATTCCAGCGGCTGTGGACTTCATATTGCGGGAAGCCATTGTCCGACCCCCTGAATTGGCCGCCTCGCTCTGAGAACCCACCTGCAGAGGATTGAAAGCAGCGTTCAAAGCCTCCTGCTGATGCGCAAGTAGGGTCAGCTTATCGTCCAGCATGCGAAAGCTGCGGAATGGTTCCCCGTTAGAGGCTTTCCGGCTGTGCGGGATGCGTTTCGGAGCAGCGAACAAAGGCGTCCATAAAAGCGCCACCATAAGCCATGCCATCAGATACTTCGAGTCCATCAGCGACGTTTCGAATTTACGCCTGGCGGTTTCCATTGAAGTTGATCCAGAACAGACTTGAAGGGAAATCGGTCGCCGGGACATCTGGTGCTGGAAATGTCACTATGGCGGACGATGTGTTGCAAGGGAATGTGGTAATGGTCTTTCAGGCGCCGACAGAGTTGAATAAGGGAGGCAATCTGCTCCGCGCTTGGATTGATCGGTCCCTTTTTCCCCGTCGGGTTATCTTCGCTGCTGAAATCACCCACGACCGAAATTCCCAGATATGAGTTGTACCCTTGCGCATGCGCCCCCTCACACCTTTCGGGTCTGCCCGCTTGCACACTGCCGTTGGGCATAACGAGGTAGTGATAGGCCACATGGTAAAGGCGACCGAAACACAGGATTTCGAAGCCGCGCGCCTGATGGTATTCGTCAATATTGCGCTCGCTTCCGGGCACTGTATCTGCGCCCGGAATCACCGCCGTATGGTGAATCACGATCCCGGTCGCTGTGATCGTGTTAAAGAAAGAAACGACCGATGATAGATATTTCTCAATCGCTTTTTTCGGTACTGCGTTGTGGACCGCATCCGAAGTTTCCGCGTCGCGCCGAACGACGCCGCTGGCTTCACTGCTAGAGAGCACGCCCCCCGCGCCTTCGTAGGTAAAGAACCCGGCGGTCAGCTCAACCTGGGTGGTAACCGGCGTTGTACTCACGAGAGGCGCGGCCGCCTGTTTCTGTCCTCCGATCTGCAATTCGCCAGACCGCAATGCCCGCACTCCAGTGTCACTTAATATAAAAACCAGCAAATCAGTACTGTGAGCCCCAGTACCACGCCAGTTGAATTTGACGAATGCGGGAGCACTCCAGCTATCCGCTGCTTCACGGCAGCTAGCCACTCCACCAGCGCTGCTATTGACAGTTCCCCCCGTGATCGATGGAATCACCACAACGCACTTCGTGCTGTTCAGGACCGCATCGGGGACCGTATTCTGAGATTTCTTGGAAAGTTGGTCCAGCACACGGGCTGCTCCCCGCATGCTTAACAATGCTGCGGATTTTACATGTTTGTCTGAGTAGGCACTCCCGATTGAGCTGGCTAGCAGGGAAAGAAGCACGACCTTCTCCGCGGAGCGTAACAAGGGAGACTGCGACATCGTTTGCAGCTTTCGATTCGCGTGAGGTCGAGCTGGTTGGCTTCGAACTAAATTCAATAGAGTAGTAGACCTGCTGAGAGCCGTATAATAATAATCGTCAGGGCCTCTGACACTCTCTGCCTCCCGACCTGGCGGAGTCCCCATGGCGTGTGCAGCGCGAATACGATCACCTCTGACCTGGAATTTGATGCCCGTTGGCGTAGAAAAGAGTGAAACCTAACCAGTCGTCATCCGGAGGTCTTACGGAAATGAGACCGCACTCCAATGTTCCCACTGAATACAAGTCTTCCTCTCACAGGCTAGCTTTCTGGATCGTTTTGTTATCGACGGTCCTGGTATTGGGGTGGATACCGACGAGTTCCCTTCTGCGGCGTCAACACAAGTTGATTAGGCTGTCCCCTCGATATTTACAAACGAGCTCGGCCGGCCTTGCTGACCTGAAAAGTCGTTCAGCAATTCTGAACAGGCAGGAGCCAACACGCCAGGCTCCGGCTGAAGATCCGAGATTGCTCGCTGCGCTTTCGGGTCATCCTGACGCACAGTATGACGTCGGGGTCGCTTACGCGCGAGGTCAGGGCGTCCCATCCGACTATACGGTTGCTTCCACCTGGCTCATTTTGGCCATGGCGAACGGCGAAGGACGTGCCGAAAGTCTAATTCGTGAGCTTACGCCACAATTGAGCGAATCTGAAACGGGGCGTATCAGGTGGAATTTGGGTGAAATGTATGCAAACGGATTTGGCGCTCACGCTGACAAAGTTACCGCCTACATGTGGCATTGTTTAGCAGAAGCAGCGGGTGAGAGCCGTAGTAGGAGTGCGAAGTCTAGGTTGGCATTGACCATGACGAGCCGTGAAGTGTCTGACGCCAATGCTCGCGCTTCTCTCTGGCTTCGGAAACATCGCCTGTCAGACTCGATGCTTCCATTAAGAGTGTCAGACTTTAGGAGTAGCGCTCACTTTTGAAGGCGATTCTTAGATAGCCTTTGAAGTTCGCGCTTCATTTCTTCAAACCGCATCCACTCCCTTATCCATAACTCGGAAACGACCCTTTCTCGGACTGAGTCATACGCCTTTAGTTATTTTCCGCGAGACGAATAAAAAGCAAATACGAAAGTTGGACGTGTCGCTCCGAAGCTGCATTGTCTCGTGTCAGGATCTCAACTGCGTTGACCATTCCCTCGAAGTGAGCGCCGAAACTTTATACGACGCGGCCGCGCAAGCTCTCGCTGCATTTAGAAACGACGAATGGGTTGGCGAGATTCGCAACCGGTATGACTATGTTGACCGTTGCCGTTAAAAGGATAGCGATCCAAATCCCCTGTGCAGCTTATGTTAGGTCTGCCTGCATTGCGACAGATTAAATGACGGGCTACAATCAGTGCGGCGGATCTGCGGGAATCTTTATAGAGATAGACAAACCAGGACTTGAGCCTGAAGTCCTTTCTTGATTCGAGTCATTAACACTGATTCAGTTCCTTAGATTCAAACTGCACCGCCTCCGGGAATTTACGTAAAAAACCCTTCAGCAGCGGAAGAAAGGCAAATAAAATGATTCGAAGAGCTACGCTGCAAGCAGGAGTTCCCGCGATACTCGCCTTCATGGCATTGAATGCGTTTCTATCAATCAACCATCTGAAGCAAATGCAGAAACTTACGGCGGTCACGTTTGAAAGCTCAATGATACAGGCGGATATCTCCTGCCTTCTAAACGATTTGACTGATATGGAAACAGGTCAGCGCGGATATCTGCTGACCGAGAACCCTTCGTACTTGAAACCATACATCGATGCGAAGGGCAGGATCGAAACCGATTTCGCCCGTCTTCGTGTGGCGTTGGCAAGTCGGGCTGAGCGAGAACGGTCAGCCGAATCGCAACTCGAGTCTGCGGCTAGTGCAATACAAGCTGAGATGGAGCACTCGATTAATTTGCGCGAACAAGGTTATCGCCATCGCGCATTCATGCTCATAAGTTCAAACGAAGGTATGAAGTTCATGGATGCGGCTCGCGGGCTCCTGTCTTCGCTATCAATGGCTGAGAATAGAAGTTTTGCAAGAGCAAATAGCGAGAAGGATGCTAGCCTAAGCAAGGCTCTGGCGGAAACTATTATTGCGAATTCATCCTTGCTTGTGCTGACAGTTTTTTTGTTCGGACTTATCCGGTACCACGGGCGAGCCCTTGAACGGGAAGCCGCCCAGAGCAGACAAGCGCTAGAGCTACGCGATTTCCAGCTAGAAAAATTAACGTCCGCTCTTTCGAACCAGATCCGCTCGGGGACCTCTGACATCGAGGGCAACGCCCGCCTCCTCCTCGAAAACTACGGTGGATTTCTGCCGCGACACGGGCACGAATATGCTGAGCAGATAAGGAACTCTGCGGCACAGATGGAGCGCCTCCGCCAAGATTTACTTAGCGGTCCATCTCCGAACGGTCATGAAAAGGCAGCTTAGTTTGCAAGTAGGCGGAGGCAATCGGCGTGAGCAAAAACTTGTTCTTCGATGAGTAACCTACGATTCCGGCAATCGATTGTCGATTTCTTCAATCATGTTCGGCCCTTTTAGCTAGGGTAGCAGCCCAAGTGTCTTAAGAAGTCAGATCGTGTCGGTCAAGAGTTTTTACTGTTCGTGACACTGAGCAATATTGAGCAGTCCCGATTTGGTAATGCAGGCTAGCCTGAGGAGCCGGCGGCGTGGGGGTTTTCGGGCTACTTGAAACCCTCTTCTAAGATCCTGCCGAATAATGTTTGCACACCTTCCCGGCTCAGAGAGACCAAGGAGGTGGCCTTTTGTTTAAGTCGTCGCGGCTCCTCGCCTTCGACTTTGGCGGACACGATCTCATCGTCGCCGTCCCGTAAACGAGTGAACGTTACATTTTTTCCGTCTTTCCGAGTTACGGTCCATGTATCTTCTTGGTTCATTTCGCAATCCTTATACCGGCATCTTACCGGATTGCCTCTATGACACGAATGTTGGATTAGCGAACAAGTCCTATGGAGCAGCGAAGTCTGTTGCCATGCGCCGTCCTCAGATGCAATGAACAGTGCCAACATCGACGACAGAACCGTGAGTGTGCCTTTCCCCATCCTACCAGGCGGTAAAAGTTAGCCCCTCAACCCAAACCGGAATAAGCGTTGCCCGCGCGGCTTCCATCTATTTGAAAATGGACTCCAAAACTGTAGTAGCTTGACTTAGCCGGTAGATAAAACGACTGACTGATGGAATACTGCACCCCGTTCAGAGGACGTTTACAACCGAGCTCACCAAGCGTGCTGCCTTCATTCAGGGAACGCTACCTAGACCAAAGGACATTCAGGAGTTAGTTCAAGCGTGGAAATTATTGTGGAAATGGCAGTGAGTTGGCGACCCTGTGTGATCCTGTGTTGATACCGAACGCTTCAAAAGCTCTTGACCGATACGCTCCTGATTCATTCGAATCAACTACTCTGGTTGAAGGAGGCCACAAAGATGACCTCCGAACTTACTCGACGTATCAAACAGCTGTGCAGTCTAGTCGCAGAAGAAAAAGATCAAAAGAAATTCCCCGAATTGGTCGAAGAGGCCTAATGAGCTTCTCGCAGAGAAAGAAAAGACGCTAAAGAGCTCATCCAGGGTTCCCCTCGGCTTCCTTACGGGTTTAAAGCAAATTCCTCGGCATTCCGCGCATCTTAACGGTAATGTAGGGCACCGTATTCGAACCGGTTTTACCGGAAAGAGCCGCTCGTCTATCGGCGAAGAGGCTGCAACTAGCCTGGAACACTTAATACGCCCCGGTAACCAGGGCAAGGAAAGCCGGGGCGGTATCGTCCAACAGTGCAAAGGCAGGTTCACCCCTACATCGTTAAATCAACGTAAAGAATAAGTACCGGAGCCCGGCTGCCTGGTCAATACGACCTACGGATGACGAATAATCAGCGATGGCGGTAGTGGCGTTACTTCGAACGGCTTAGTCACTCTTCTTAACCCTTCAGTTCTTTTCAGTTCTTTGCGGGCGTAACATATCCGTCGATGCCAGTGATTCTGGAACTGGATGGAGAAAGCAAAAGGCTCCT
>JAOAPG010000015.1 GCA_025462785.1 Acidobacteriaceae bacterium | reverse complement strand
GGCACTTTGAATTGCTCAAGATATTCTTCGGCAACCTGTTGTGAGCGCCAGTTGGAGCTGACCTTCGAAAACTCGCGGACGATCAGTCCCTCGATATAGGGACGCGTCGACTCATTGTCTTCGATGTTGGTACCGTAATTTCCGATTTGAGGATTGGTAAGAACGACGATTTGTCCGGCGTAGGAAGGATCGGTGAAAATTTCCTGATAGCCGGTGATGGAAGTATTAAAAACTACTTCGCCGTGACATTCGCCTTTTGCGCCGTAGCCTTTGCCTCGGAAGACTCTGCCGTCTTCGAGGGCAAGGATAGCTTGCATTCTGACTCCGCAGGGTGGTTTGGTTTTCTAGATTTTATCAGGAGAGGAACAAACGCGAAAGAACGAATCGAGGAAATCTGGAAAGATTTAGCGCAGCATCCCCATCTTGTCCATCGGCCAGTATCCAAAGACAGCTTTGCCGTAGATGTACCTCGTGTTCACTGGACCAAAGTCTCGGCTGTCGTTTGACAAGCTGCGGTGATCGCCCATGACGAAATAGCTATTGGAGGGCACCACTATTTCCGAATACCACCGCTCGTCGCTGTAGACATGCGGAACGTAGTCTTCATGGAGCGGCTCACCATTTACGTAGACCTGCCCGGAGTCGATTCGAATACGGTCGCCAGCGACTCCTATCACTCGTTTGATAAAGCTCTTCGAAGGATCGCGCGGGTAGCGGAAAACGACGATGTCACCGCGCTCGATGGACTCGATGCGATAAACGAACTTGTTGACGAAGATGCGCTCCTGATCGTCGAGAGAAGGCATCATGCTCGTGCCTTCGACCTTCACCGGTTGATACAGAAAGATGATGATGAATGCAGAGATCAGAAGCGAGATGATGAGGTCCCGGAGCCAGACGGAGATGAGAGGGACACCGCGCGAGCGAATAGAAGCCTTCGCGATAGTGACAGGCGGAGAATCTGGTTCGATAGGTTCTGCCGAAACGGGCATCTCAGCTTTAATTCTATATGATGCGCCATAACCTAAGGCGCCGGGGCGCGGATGCCCTCGCCGGTCGGAAGAGTGCCCGTTTGGGCCGCAAAGCAAATTTACCCTGGAGCGTGGGCTGCTTTTGCAGTCCAGCAATTCGCGTTACAATAGTGTGTAGAGGGTTTTTAACGATGCTGAAGCGCGGGTTAACCCTGGCATTCCTCTTTGCGGTTACTCTGGGGGTCTCAGCCCCGTGGGCGACATCCCAACAGGACGAGGTTCCTGCTTACAATGCAGCCGCACCCGCCAAGGGAGCGAAACTGCCTCCAATCCTAGGGAAAGAACAGCTTTCCATGGAGGACGCCCAAAATCCTTATCAGACGCACGCCTATGAGCTGGCGGCTAAGATTCCGGTCATTCTGCATCAGCAGCCTTGCTACTGCTATTGCGACCGAAGCCAGGGGCACAATAGCCTGCATAGCTGCTTTGAAGGTACTCACGGCGCTCGTTGCAGCATATGTTTGAAAGAGTTGTACTACGCTTACAGCATGCATCAGAAGGGCAAGACAACCGCCCAAATTCGCCAAGGGATCATCAGCGGAGAATGGCGGCAGATCGACTTACAAACGGCTGCCTCAATCAATTAGCGTTTCTTGCGAGTCCAGCCGCTCGCACTAGAGTTGACGGATGTAGAAAAGCCGCGTATAACCTGCTCCCACCGGGATGAAGCGTGATTTTCCGCGTTCCTGGAAATCGTACGACTAATGCTGGGTGCGGGGGTCGCAGCCGGATGAAGCGAAAACCAGTAGCAAAGGTTAAAGTTTTAGCCAAGAAGTTGAAAATCCAAGGAGTACTTACGAAGAGTACAGGAAGAGTTCTGCAAATGGCCCAGAAGTCGACACAGAAGGCGTCAGTGGGGGACGATCCGCGTTTTGCACAAACGGTGCAAAATTATGAAACCGGATTGCGCGCCATGCAGGAGCGTAAGTTTGATAAAGCGAAGTCAAACCTGCAGAAGGTGGTTTCCGGCCCCAGCAAGGAATTGGCCGATCGGGCTACGGTTTATCTGAATGCCTGCAACCAGCAACTGGAGCGCGCGACCAATCATTTTAAGACTCCTGAAGAGCATTACGATTATGCTGTTTCGCTAATGAATCTGGGGGATTATGTAACCGCCCGCGAACATTTGGACACGCTGACCAAGCAGGTGCCGAAGGCGGATTATGTGGTCTATGGTTTGGCGGCGTTGAATTGCCTCACGGGACACGTGGAAGAGTCGCTACGCAACTTGGACCAGGCGATCCGTTTGAATCCTGCGTTGCGCTTTCAGGCGCGCAATGATTCCGACTTCCAGAATCTCGTCGAGGATCCTCGATTTACCGATTTACTCTATCCCGATCCGGGCGAGTTGCCTGCTGCAGTTGGTGGCACTGAAGAAGGCAACTAGAAAGCGCTCATGACCGATCTCCACGCTTCGGTTTTATCGTCAAGGGATAAACCTGCCAGGAAGCCAGGACTTCGCGTCGTTGCCATCGGTGGTGGCACCGGACTCTCTACCTTGCTCAAAGGATTGAAGCAGTATGTTGCTCCGGGCGCGGGCTCCCTACCGGACCAACCTATTATCAGCGAATTGTGTGCCGTGGTGACCGTCAGCGACGATGGAGGATCCAGCGGGCGGCTGCGGCGGGAACTTAACATGCTTCCTCCCGGCGACATTCGAAACTGTATCGTCGCACTCTCCCAAGATGAAGATTTGCTCTCCCAGTTGTTTCAACATCGTTTTGCTAAAGGCTCGGGGCTCGAAGGCCATAGCTTTGGGAACTTATTTCTCGCAGCTCTCACTTCTCTGACCGGCGATTTTGGGGAAGCAGTACGGTTGTCGTCGGAGATCCTGTTAACGAGAGGACACATTTATCCTGCGACCGCTTCCAGCATCGAACTCGATGCTCTAATGGAAGACGGCAGCCACGTTCGGGGAGAGACCAACATCACCGCAAGCAAAGGACGCATCAAGGAATTGTTTCTGCTTCCTCCCGATCCGGAACCGCTTCCGCAAACTTTGGCGGCGATTGCGGACGCTGACGTGATTACGATCGGCCCCGGCTCTTTGTTCACGAGCCTGATACCTAATTTGCTGGTGCGCGGAATTGCCAAGGCGATCATCGAGTCTTCCGCAGTAAAGATTTTCGTCTGCAACCTCATGACGCAAGCAAACGAGAGTCTTGGGAGGACGGCGGCGGATCACATTCGCGCGCTCGATGATCATGCGCAAGGGAAGCTGTTCGATTACGCACTAATAAATCGCAAACCTGCGTCCCGGGACATGAAAGGCAAGTATGAGCTAGAAGGCCAGACACAGATTGTGGCTGACCTCGACGCGATTGAGCAGATGGGAGTGTGCCCGGTATTGGGAGACTACCTCCCTGACGGAGAAGTGGCTCGCCACGACACCGGACAAGTTGCGAAGGATTTGATGGAGTTAGCAATGCAGGCACCTACCAATCGAAACGAAGCCGCCCGCAGTTCGCGATAAGTCAGTTCTGCTTATTTGTTCCTCTGTTTACTCCAGAGGGCGAACACTACCTGTATCTGCCGATTCATCCCGCTTCGGGTTATATTGAATCGAATGCCGACCAAACCCAAGAAATCTTCGCAGCGCATTGCCATCGCCATTATGGCTGCTGGCAAAGGCACGCGTCTCAAGTCTAAATATCCGAAGGTTCTGCACGAGGTGGGAGGCAAACCTCTACTGGCGCATGTGATCGCTTCCGCTCGACAGGTAGTTCCGGCGCAAGACACCTTTGCGATCATTGGTCACGAGGCCGATCGGGTTCGGGAAGCTGTGGCTCGGACTGGAGTCGGTTTTGTCGTGCAAGAACAGCAGCGCGGTACAGGACACGCACTGATGGTCTCTCGCAATGCTCTGGCTTCCTACGATACCGTGATTGTGCTTTCCGGGGATGCTCCACTGATCGGCGCCGCGACTATTACGAAACTGCGCGATTTTCACTTAGCGAAGAACGCGGCAATGACGCTGCTTACGGCTGATCTGGCAAATCCAACCGGCTACGGACGTGTGCTTCGGAAGAATTCCAAAAGCGACGATGTTAAGGCGATTGTTGAAGAGAAATCTGCGACCATGGCACAGCGAAAGATCCATGAGATCAACTCAGGATTCTATGCGTTCGATGTGAAAGCTCTCTTCGGAAATATTGATAAGCTGAGCACCGATAATCCGCATGGCGAGTACTATCTGACCGACATGGCGTCTGTCCTCGGAAGAGCCAAAGCCCGAGTGGTTGCAGTCAAGGCAGATGATCCCTATGAAATTCTCGGCAGTAATACTCGAGCCGAACTTGTGGACATCGACCAGCGAATGCGCGCTGCTAAGTGCCAGAAGCTGATGGCTGAGGGCGTGACGATTTTTTATCCTCAGACTTGCGTCATTGATAACGATGTCGAAATCGGCCCCGATACAGTGATTGAGCCGTTTGTTCAGATTCTCGGCAACACACGAATTGGGGAAGATTGCCGCATCGGTTCTTATTCAGTGATACGCAATTCGCAAATAGGCGATGGCGCGCTGCTTCTTCCCGGATGCATTCTCGATGAATCCGAGGTAAGGACTAAAGCGTCGCTCGGTCCTTATTCGCGTTTGCGCCCGGGGAGTGAAATTGGCGAAGGCGCTCATGTCGGGAATTTCGTTGAGACCAAGAAGATGAAACTTGGCAAAGGCTCGAAGGCCGGACACCTGACTTACTTGGG
>JAOAPG010000412.1 GCA_025462785.1 Acidobacteriaceae bacterium | reverse complement strand
GGCGTTGATCTCGTCAACGCCGAAGCTTGCGGCGCTAATCCGATACCTGAGCTGCTTCTCGCCCGCGGGAGTTTCAAGAATCCGCAGAACGGCGTCCGCGACTTCTTGAGCATTGCCGGCCGTGGATAAAAGTGCCCCGTTTACCTTCGCCTGAAAGTCCTTGGCAGCGCCATACGTATTGGTGCGAGCCACATCGGCAGCTGTCACGCTGTTGCCGAAGACGGCAGTCTCATAAGCCCCGGGTTCGATAATCACGGATTCAATTCCCTGCGCGGCAAGTTCGTAGCTGTACGACTCGGCCAGCGCCTCGAGTGCAAATTTACTGGCGCAATAGAAACCCGCGGAAGGAAGAACCACGCGGCCGGCTCCGCTGCTGATGTGCATGAGCAGGCCGCTGCGTTGGCGCCGCATGTGGGGAAGCACCGCACGATTTACCCGCACCGGGCCAAGAAAATTCGTGTCCATCAGGCGCTGCGCTTGTTCGGTGGTGACCGCTTCGGCCAGTCCCCCCAGGTAATAGCCAGCGTTGTTGATAGCCACATCGATGCGTCCTGCTTTGGCGGCGGCGGCATCCACGGCCCGCCCCACCGAAGCATCATCGGTCACGTCTAATTCAAGGACGTCGATTGGCAGTGATTCCTTTTGCGCAAGCGTGCGTAATTCGGCGGCATTTTTGGCATTCCGACCTCCGGGATCACGCATCGTGGCGAAAACAGTATGCCCTTTGCGCGCCAGGGTTTCCGTGAACAGTCTGCCGAAGCCGGTGCAGGAGCCGGTAATGAGAACCACTTGGCTGGAATTCATGCTTATCACTCCTTGCCTGTTGTGACCATATCGTGCTGCAGTTAATTCGATGCCGGAAGCAAAGTTTGGATACAGAAATGAATTCAGCTGATTGCTTAGTGGGCAAAATGAAACGCAAGCGGTTCCTGGGTCCACCGGGCGCGCTTATCCTTTATCGACTGCATCTCGAAGCAGTGTCGGAACAATGCTTATTGTGATAGTTTATCGGCGAATTGTCGCTAGCCTTGATCGGAAACGCCTCGGGGCCGACTGTTGGGGTGGAGCGGGGTCTCGAACCGAGGCGTTTTCGATCAAGGCTAGCGACTACTCACGCAGAATCGCTTGGTCCTGGTTTGCCGTACTGCATTCGAGATCGAAGCGAGCTGATGATAGAGTCTTGAGGACTGCTGGGTGAAAGGCTGAGCCTTAATGAAGACTGCGGATGTTGTCATACTCGGCTCCGGTTCACTGGCGAATGGAATCGTATACGCACTTTCTCAGGTTTTCACGGGTTCGCTCCAGATTGCGATCATCGGCCGGTCAACAGTTAAAGTCTCTCGGATGGCGCTTATCGCGAACGCACGCGCTGCGAGCTTTAGCGCACGCCCGTTCTTCTTTCCTTTTGGGATCCCTCAATTCACGGCATTGGCCTTTTCCCGAGCGTTTCGTTCTCTCAAGCCAAAAGTCATCGTTCTCGGAGCTTCCTTGCAGTCGCGTGGGAGAGTTTCCAGGCGCAGACCGCTTGGACAAAGTTGATAGCAGAAGGAGGATTCGGGATCACTTTACCCTGCAGCTAAAATTCGCTGCTGACGTCAGTCGCGGCGTGACTAACTCGGAAACTGCGATCGTCAATGCCTGCTACCCGGATTGTGTGAATTTGGTGCTCCACCGCTTGGGTTTTCAGACGACCTGTGGCATCGGGAATTCCGCGATCGTAGAAGCGTTCTGCCGCTCTCATCACGGCGTCGGCAGCGATGATGTGCGTGTAGTAGGTCATCACGGCCACCTTACTGCTTGGTTGAGGGGAAATAAATCTCAAAGCCAACCGCGTGTTTGGGTGAACGGCAAGGAGAGAAAGAGCCCGCGACTGCGGCCTGACCTCGGACGGATAGATGAAGAGCTGAATAACGTGACTTCCTCCACGGCGACCAGAGTAATCATGTTTTTGCTTTCGGGAGGAACACTTCACACGAGCGTCCCCGGAGTAGCAGGTCTGCCGGGCGGATACCCGTTCGTCCTGAAAGGCAGAAAATTCACCTTACGACTCCCGTCTGGCATCACTGGTGCCGAAGCTATCGCCCATAACAAAACAGGGGAACGACTCGATGGATTGGACTTGGGATCAGACGTGAAGTTTGTTGGCAAAGCTCGCCGGTTTCTCACCGATGTCGGTTTTGAGTATGCGGAGGGCTTCGATCTGGGCGAATGGCAATGCGTCTGCGACAGAATGGTCGCACTGAGAGATCGCTTGCGGAAATGCGGCGGACCATACATTGCGGTTGGCCGACAAACCAGCAAGAACTATTGCATCTCTCAATAGCAAGGTGGGGCCCGTGCTGCTGCGAACCGACTCTCAGCCTTGCTTCCGTCGCGCCCAGGGGCGTTCAACTCGATAGGTCGGGGTAGCAGTCGGATTCTTCAGTGAGGCCGAGAGCAGTTTTCGCCTCTTGAGAAGTTTCACCGCCCCTTGCACCGCGGACTTCGACAATCCCGTGCCTTCCGACATCTCTTGGTGGCTCAACGATGTGACTTTATGACCTGCGCCCAGGCTTCGTCTCCACACATGTAGATAAACAAGAAACGCCGAGGGTCGTTTTTCATGCTCGGTGAGATCGCGCATAAGTACGTCAAGAATGTAACTGTCCAAGAAAAGGTGCACGACTAGCCCTCGCTGTTATTTTATTAACTACAGTTGATAATACTACAGTGATTTGATTTTACTTTTCAACAGAGGTGCGTTCGACGCCTACACTGAGTCATGTCAGGAGGACGACTATGATCAAGGCAGTTAAGTTCGTGAGCATCCCGGTTCGAGATCAGGAACAAGCGCTTGCCTTCTACACCGAGAAGCTCGGATTCCAAATCTTGACCGACCAGCCGTTTGACGCAAAACGACGCTGGATAGAACTGCGAATTCCGGGCAGTGAGACTAAGGTGGTTCTGTTCACGCCTCCCGGCCACGAAGATCGTATCGGCACTTTTTCGAACGTGACGTTTACGACGGATGACATCGATCGCATTCATCAAGAATTGACGGCTCGGGGCGTGGTGTTCACAGCTCCCCCCACAAAGCAACCGTGGGGCCAGTTCGCGAAGTTCCAGGATGTAGACGGCAATCAATTTGTACTATCGACCAAGTGATCGGTGCCAATTCCAAGTTTTCAAAAGCCAGTCTCTCAAGGAGACAATACTCATGAAGCCATCTGGAGTCGTAGGAAAATTGGGGATCAAGCCCGGAATGACGGTGCTTATACTCTCGTCAGTGCTTAATTTCCTGACGAGATGCCGACTTTGCGAGATCAATCTGCCTGCGATCCGCAAAGACGCATATGCAAGTCAGACCGGCTATCCCGCCTACGCTTAGCGATGGGAGAACGCTGAGGACGGGCTCTGCTCAGAGTGTGCTTCGCTTCCTCCGAGGTCCATCCGTTCGATTAGACCGTCTGCGATGGTATAAGCATGCCAGACCTCGCTGTCTGAAAGCACATCGCCACCAAGGCTCTTCACAAGCTGATGGACTCGGACATCGATCTTGCCCGCTCCACGGTCGATCACCTCAATCGGTTCGACATGAGGATCGAACTCTTTCCACTGGCGGCTCCAGTAGGCACGAATCTCTTCTTTCCCGACTACACGCCCGCCTTCCGATGCCTTGGGCCAACTGACGCTCTCCCTCATCAGCGCCAACGCACCATCGATGTTCCGTTGGTTGAAAGCAGAGTAGACATCGGCTATGAGCGTCTGTGTGTTTGCCATATACTCCTCCGTGTGGATGATCATTCAGCCTGCATGAACATTATAGGTCCTGAAAAACGCGCTTGTGGGCATCTTGAGAGCTGGGCTCTTGGCGTCTGAGTGAACGAAGCCTGCAGTCCTTATAGTTCTGAGACTTATGCGCCGGAATGGATCGGTTCACTGCGGAATGGGATACTCAAGAATTGTGTATTCGGTACGTATCGGGCCTCCGCAACTACAATGTCGTTCCCTTAACGAGTTCTGCAATCCCCGCAACCATCCGAATTGACAATGGGTCTCGCGGGCGTCACTACCTACTTTATCAACGCAATCTCGAATTCGATCTTCACTTCGTCCTTCACCTTTACGGTCCCGCCGCCGACCGTGACCGGTGTAATTCCGAAGTCGGTCTGCTTTAGATTTGCCGATCCTCTGTAGTGCTCGCCTTTGAGAGTCACCTCGACCGCAACTGGGTGGTCCTTGCCGTGCAAGGCCAAGTTCCCGTGAACGATCCAATGGTCTGGCCCTTTCGATTCCACTTCTGTGGATTGAAAGCGTATCTCCGGGA
>JAOAPG010000414.1 GCA_025462785.1 Acidobacteriaceae bacterium | reverse complement strand
AGTCCGGTAGTCTTCAATGGCAGGTCCGCGAAAGACTCTTTGCCAACCCTGCGTACAGACCCACTTCTTCAACTGCTCGTCCCAGTGTGCACGGTCGGCATAGATTCGGTGTGTAAGCTCGAAGTTTGCAGGATTGAACTGGAACACTGAAAGATTGCCGAACTGATTGCGATCGGAGTCGAAGAGTTGGTAGTAAAAAATTGTGGAGTTTTGCCCGAAGATCCACTTACGCTCAGGATTTAGATAAGTCTGCGCCGGTTTTCCCTTGATGATATTACGCAGCGCGTCCTGACGCTTATTGGCGTGCGGTAAATAGAACTGATCAAAGAAGAATAGGCCTGTAGCCAGAACGATTGCGGCAATCAGGACAGGCACAATGACCCGATAAATACTGATACCCGTCGCTTTGATGGCAACAATTTCGTTCGAGCGGTGCATGAGACCCAACGTGATTAGCACGGCAAGCAAAATCGTGAACGGCATTACGCTATAGATGAAATACGGAATGACGTTCAGCAGGTATTCCCCGACGACGACTGGCGATATCTGATTGCGAAGAATGTCGCCGAGCAATTCAAACAAAGTAAACACCAGCAACAGCATGAGAAACGTCGAGAGCACCATCGCCAAATTCAGAGCAAAGTCGCGCAGGACGTAATCGTCGAGAATCATTGGGAATCTCGCGCGAAATACTCGCACCCGAGTCGATGCCCTTTCATAGGCCTCACTGTGTCCTACGCGGGGGACCTTCCTTCTCTCTTTGAAACTCCGCGGAAGAGGGTTCTTGATACGCAACCATGAAAGATCGAAAGGTCTGCGTTCGGCTCTCCAAAGGAGAAACGCTCCTCCCAGGAAGAAAAACATATCGGCGAGCCAGACGCCCACGCCGGGTGGAACTCTCCCTTGCCTCGCGAGCGACACTCCAAGCAACGAGACAAAGTAGTAAGCAAATACCAAGATAATGGTCAGAACGAAGCCGGTGGATTTTCCGCCCTTTTTCGATGAGAGCCCGAGCGGGATTCCCACGAGGGCCAGAACCACGCAAGCGGTGGGCAATGCCAGGCGTCGATGGAATTCGATGTCATACCAGCGTGCGACCATTTTCTTGTTCACCGGCCGCTGCAAAATCAAGTTACGCGTCGATAACTCCGTAACCGGCACCGGTTCCTGCTCTTTTGAGGTGTCCGCCTGCGGCAGGTCGATGGGCATATCGGTTTGCTCAAAAGTGGAGATCTGATAATGGTCCGGCGCTGTGGGATCAGTCTCGTGAGTCGAGCCGTTCACTAGATGAAGGTGAAGCGTTTCCGGGCTCTCGCTGACGAGTATTCCCTGCTGGGCTAGAGTGATTTTCGGCGAAGAAGGGGTACTGATATCGGCGATGAACACTCCCTTCCAGAGAGCTCCCCCCTTGGCGCTTTTCACGTCTTGCACATAAAGCACGAGCTTGGGAAAACCTTCATAGAAAACGCGCGGCTGCACTTCAAACGAAACTTGTGAACCCTTTAGGCGATCCTGAAGCCGACTTAGTGCTGCCTGTGATAGAGGAGCGAGGTATGTGCCATTGATGAGCGCTAGCATCCAACCAACAAACACAAAGATGGAGATGATTCGCAGGAACGTCCATACGCCAATCCCGCTCGCCCGCATTGCGGTAATCTCGCTGTCGGCAGCCAGTCGACTTAAACCGATCAGAATCCCAACCAAGACACCCATTGGAATCGTGTAAGTGAGCGCTGAAGGCAGCGTGAGGAAAAAAACTTCAGCAACGCTGGGCAGAGGCGCACTGTTACGGACTACTAATTCTAGGATCTGTCCGAGCTCTTTAGTAAAAAGGACGAAAGTGAATATACCTGCGCCAATCAGGGCGTGAGAGGTAACTTCGCGGAGGATATAGCGAGTAAGAATCCGCATCGGTAGTCGCGTATTCGAAGTCTAGCATGGGTTATGCTGTGGTTTTTTCTTGCATCACTTCCGGGTTAAGGCTTCCCACCGTTCCCGGGCGAAACGACTCGTCCGTATTCCGAGGCTCGCGCTAATCGATCGAACATGCGATAGGCAACTCCGGAAATCTTACTGATTGCCGCTTCACCATCGCCCTCGTTCTCTAGATATGCCGTCATCACACAGATCACATAAGGACGATTCTCCACAAATACAACGCCCGAATCGTTCCGTACACCTTCGAGTTCGCCTGGTTTGTTGGCGATGTTAACCCCGTCGGGAATTTCGCGGGGAATAAAGCTCTCTTTATGTGTACTCAGAAGCTGAAAGAAATCTTTGGTTAACTCGCCATTCAGAAGCTTGCCATTCGAAAGATCTTCAAGCAAGGTCATCATCTCTCGCGGAGTCGAAATGTTTTCTCGTCCCTCTTGTGCGGCTTTCAAGTCCATCATCTTGCGGCGCAAACGAGTGTGCTTGAGACCAAGAGAATCCATAAGCGCATTTACATTTTCCATCCCTACGCGATCGATCAGGACGTTCGTAGCACTGTTATCGCTGACAGCAACGACCATGGTAGCGAGATCGCGCAAGGTAAGCCGGGTGACTCCAGGCGTCAATCCCCCCATAATGTCGCTGTCGAAAACCAAGTCTGACGTTTGTACCGTGTAGAGATCTGTCAGCTTTAGCTTGCCGGTCTGAAGCTGATGATAGAGTTCCGCCAGAAGCGCAATTTTGATAGAACTGGCCTGCGGAAATACCTCATCCTCTCGCAAGAGAAACCTTTTACCGCTTGTCAGATCAAGGATGGCAACGCCGAGCACTCCATCGAGATTCTGATCGACCTCCGATATGCTCGACCCAAGCTTTTGCCAGAGAACATCCTGCTTTGGATTCGTTGGCACCAGTTGTGCAAAAGCCGTCGACAACAGAAAAAGCAGGATTAGATATTTCAAGTAGCCTCCGTAAGAGCAAGTGATTATATCCGCAGTGCACCATTCAGGAGCTACAGTTCGAGTCGTGATTTCCACCACCGATATTGGCTCCGCCGTTTGTTATAATCCGCCCACGAATCCCCGCAATGACCGAGCCTTCCACGCCGCTGATGCGGCAATACGCCGCCATCAAAAAAGAACATCCCAGCGCGCTTCTGTTCTTCCGCTTGGGTGATTTCTACGAGCTTTTTTTTGATGACGCAGTCCTTGCGGCTCGCGAACTGCAAATCACCTTAACTTCCCGCAACAAGGAGAAAGGAATTGCCGTCCCTATGTGCGGTGTTCCGTACCATGCCGCGGAGGGCTACATTTCCAAACTGATCCGGAAAGGTTTTAAGGTCGCCATCTGCGAGCAGATGGAGGCCCCTCAAGCGGCAAAGAAGCTTGTAAGACGCGAAGTGACGCGTGTCGTTACTCCCGGGACGGCTGCAGACTCAACTCTAAGTTCGGAAGAAAACAATTTTCTCGCAGCGGTCGCGACGATCGGGGACCGGGTTGGTTTCGCCGCGCTAGATCTTTCTACAGGTGAATTCCGTGCTACGGAGTTTCAAGGCGAAGATGCGGGACGTCGGATTCAAGAAGAGTTGCAGCAGTTACGGCCCAAAGAGTTACTTTACGGCTCGCTGGCACCGCTCTTCGACAAACAAAAGTCCGATGCCCGAAGCTCGCCGTCATCCTCTATCGGGACTTCATGTGCCGAAACTCCGCTAGATGACTGGATTTTCGCTCCCGATCACGCGATCCCGTTGCTTGAAAATCATTTTTGAGTCTTGTCGCTGGAAGGTTTCGGGCTGGCGGGAAAGCCAGCAGCCGCTTCCGCCGCAGGAGCAATCCTCTACTACGTGCGATCAACGCAACGAGGCACTCTGGATCACGTTGACCGCATCGGCTTCTACGAGCGGCAGAATTGTCTGGTCCTCGATGCTGTTACAGTACGCAACCTTGAATTGATCGAACCACTATTTGCGGGGAACGATGCCGGCGTGACTTTGTTCCGCGCAATCGATTGTACGGTCACTCCGATTGGCAAGCGTTTGCTTCGCTCGTGGATGCTGCGTCCTTCAATCGAAGCGGCGGAAATCAATTCCCGGTTCGACGCCGTTGAATCGCTAGTAAGAGACACGGTCGCGCGAGAAGAACTGCGACGCGCACTAGATGGCATTCTCGATCTTGAACGGCTGCTCAGCCGTGTCACACTCGAGACTGCGAATCCGCGAGATGTGCTGGCATTGGCAGCTTCGCTGGCGAAGATTCCAGCCGTTCGCTCGGCAATCGAGAAGTTCGCTGCAGAGAAACTAAGATCATTGCGCGGACTGGTCGACGAACTGACCGATTTGCGACAACGTATTGATCAGACCATCGTGCCCGAGCCGCCGATTTCCCTCAACGATGGAGGGGTGATCGCAAACGGTGTAAATCAAGAACTGGATGAGCTGCGAGATCTGAGCCGAAATAGCAAACAATTCCTCGCGCAAATTGAGCAACGAGAGAAGCAGCGCACCGCAATCGGATCTCTGAAAGTTAAATTCAACTCGGTTTTCGGATATTACCTTGAGGTCTCGAAAGCTAATCTGCATCTCGTCCCAGCAGATTACGAGCGGAAGCAAACCCTGGTGAATGCGGAGCGCTTCACCACTCCTGAATTAAAAGAGTACGAATCGAAGATTCTGGACGCGCAAGAAAAGATTGTCGAGATCGAGCGCAAACTGTTCGCGGAATTACGTTCGACAATTGCGGGAGAGGCCAGACGCATTCGTCAAACCGCCCTGGCTTTGGCTGAAGTTGACTTGCTTGCCTCCCTCGCGCACGTTGCCGCGCTACGGAACTACTGCCGCCCTGAATTTGAAACCGGGGGAGACATCGAGATTATCGAAGGACGGCATCCGGTGATCGAGCAGCAGGAACTCGCCGGAGGCAATGACCGCTTTGTCCCGAATGATTTGTATCTAAATTCAACGAGCCATAGCGTTCTGGTTCTAACCGGTCCGAATATGGGAGGAAAATCGACCTATCTCCGACAGGTGGCGTTGATTGTGATCCTCGCGCAGATGGGGTCGTTTGTGCCCGCTCGCTCGGCTCGACTGGGCATCGTCGATCGAGTATTTACGCGAATCGGAGCCAGTGATAATCTGGCCCGCGGACGTTCGACGTTCATGGTCGAAATGACAGAGACTGCCGCGATCTTGCATACAGCTACGCCCAAGTCTCTAATCTTGTTGGACGAAGTTGGACGAGGCACGTCGACGTACGATGGGCTGGCAATCGCGTGGGCAGCCATCGAATACATTCACGCTCGCACTCGGGCCAAGACGCTGTTCGCTACTCACTATTTTGAATTGACCGAATTAGCTGAGCAGCTTTCCGGAGTGAAAAATTACCACGTATCTGTAAAAGAAACCGGCGGAGGGATTGTATTTCTGCGCCGAGTCGAACCGGGAGCAGCAGATAGAAGTTATGGAATCGAGGTGGCTAAGCTTGCGGGTTTACCAAACGAAGTAATCGAACGTGCGCGTGAGGTTTTAGCGGAGCACGAAAACGCCGAGCGGCAATTGACGAACCAGCTCGCCAGCGAGGAATCGCGACAGCCTGCCCCGGCGCAGCTAACAATCTTCACCCCACTGTCACAACCCGTGCTGGAAAAACTTCGGGAAGTAGATTTAAATCGGTTAACACCGCTTGAAGCATTGAATTTGCTGTCAGAATTGAAGAAGCAGGTAGACTGACTCTACGTTTAATATTCACATCTAATATTTGGACGCTCAATATTGAAGAAGAGTTTATCCACGTTGCGCCAGCAGGTCGGCCAGCTTCTCATCATCGGATTCGACGGTATTGAAATTCCCTCACCGCTCAGTTCCCTGCTCAATCGAGTGCAACCAGCCGGAGTAATACTCTTCGCTCGCAACATTACTGGCGGAGAGCAAACTTATAGGCTTTTGCACGACTGTCAGGCCAGCGTGGCCACTCCGCTATTTACTTGCGTTGATATGGAGGGCGGTAGAGTTGATCGCTTCCGCAACGTTACCGGTCCCGCTCCTTCTGCCGCGGATGTTTTTGCAACGGGCAACCGTAAACTTTTTCGTAAACACGGCAAGATCATTGGCGAGTCCTGCCGGGCTTTGGGATTCAATATCGATCTAGCTCCTGTCGTCGATCTCGCGTTTGAAGTATCGCGAAAGGTTATGTCTTCGCGCGCAGTTTCGGCCGACCCCAGGCAGGCTGTTATTTATGCTCGTGAATTCCTCGACGGATTGCAATCCGCTGGCGTCATAGGCGTCGCCAAACATTTTCCCGGACTCGGTGAGGCCAATCTAGATACGCATCATGAGCTACCCAATGTAGCCAAGTCTTGGAAAGGGCTTTGGGAACAAGACATTTATCCATATCGTGCCATGAAGCGCGAGTTGCCGATGGTGTTGATCGGACATGCAAGCTATCCGGGAGTTACTCCAACTGGCGTGCCTGCGTCACTTTCGAAGAAGTGGATTACTGACAGTTTGAAAAAGAAGATCGGATACAAGGGGCTCATTGTCTCGGATGACTTGGAAATGGGCGGGGTTCTC
>JAOAPG010000395.1 GCA_025462785.1 Acidobacteriaceae bacterium | reverse complement strand
CTGACAATGACTGCGAACTCCGAACCGAAGGATGATCCAATAGCGTGGATCACGTAGTACGAAAATGATGCGGCGGCGGCCGATCTCGCCGGGGACGTTTCCTTTTATCAGAAAAACCTGACGGATGACTGGTCGGATGGCATGAGCAACGGCCAGTTTCAAACTAAGAAGGAGCTGATCTCGGACTTAACTGATAAAGCCCACAACATCACTTTTCACGAGACGCTAGCGAACATGAAGGTTCGGGTGTATGGCGACACTGCCGTTGCTACCTACACGGGAACCTATGACGCTCACTAGCGGCAAGCGTGTCGCAAAAACCATCATCACAACAGACACCTTTGTGAAAGTCGAAGGACAGTGGAAATTAGCAGCCGCGCACAACTCCGCTGTCGTATATCCGTGATGTCGCCAGTAATTCCCTGTAAACAGCGATTTCACACACGACCGGGTGCTGGTAAACGGCATTTTCGCCAACAAACGCACCTTCCGAGTAAGCCGACCAACCGGGAACAAGCGAGGCACACGTTGACGATGATCAGAAAGGCCGCGCAGCAGCCCAGCGGAGGCTACAATTGATCTCCACAGAACTCCCACTGGAGGGTAGCCGTGATTATCAAGCCCGGGTATCTGCGTTCGATGGCCCTGCTGACACTCGGCCTCTTACTATGCATTGGCTGTACCGCGGCTGACACGCCGATCAGTCAGGATGGGCCCGCGACACTTGAGCTGAAGCGTCTTGTGGCGGCTAACCCAGAACTCAAGCACCTTCTGGTCGCCTCGATCGAGCGAGCGAAGCAGATCAACCCTGACCCGCTCACGAATCCCGCACAGTCGCTCGAGCAATACTTCGAGTTCGTTGCATGGGCCGAGCGAGCCATCCCGGCGAGCCTGCTCAAGGCGAAACCGGATGCAACCCTGTATCAGCGCATCGACCAGAGCCTCGCCTACCTCTACTTCATTGCCGATCTACCGCTTAACGAGCTCGAAGGGCGCGGTTACTTCAACAACACCCTACAATACGCGGACCCTTACAGTTCCTGGCTGAAAACCTTTGTCCGCTCGTGGGGTGCATTCCTCGATACGCCAGAGTCGTGGAACGAGGATTATCTGCGAATGGCGCAGGCCGACGGCACCTTCGGACTCAACCGGGGTTGGTACGAAGACCCGTCTCACTGGAGCACCTTCAACCAGTTCTTCGCGCGCCACCTCAAGTCGGCCGAACAGCGGCCGATCGCCGCATCCGCCGACCATTCAATCGTGGTGTCTCCCGTCGACTCGATCCCCGAAGGGACTTGGGCCATTGACAACACTTCCCGTGTGGTCGAGAAGTCGGGCGTCGCGGTGAAAACCCGCACGGTGCAGTCCGTGGAGCAACTGATCGGAGGGCAGAGTAGATACAAAGGCGCGTTCGCGGGGGGGACGTTCACCCACCTGTTTCTCGATGTTGGCGACTACCACCACTATCACTTTCCCCTTGGCGGTGTGGTAAAGGAAGTGGCCATCATTCCCGGACAGGAGATGGCCGGTGGCAAGATAACCTGGGATTCCGCGAACAGAAGATATGCGTTCGATCCTTCATCGATCGGCTGGCAGTCACTCGAAACGCGGGGTTGTGTGATCCTGGAAACTGAAGAGTTCGGCTTGGTCGCCCTGATGCCGATTGGGATGTCGCCGGTGAGCTCAGTGACCTTCGAGCCCACACTGAAGGAGGGTGTGCGAGTCCGCAAAGGAGACATGATGGGACATTTTCTCTTTGGCGGATCAGATTTCGTGATGGTGTTTCAAGCTGGTTACGACTTCACGCTGGATTCACCGCGTAACGACAAGCAGGGCTACTCGCGCCTGCTGATGGGAGAGCGTTTGGGGCGGTTGCAGCGCCTTTCGGGCGCACGCCATTGAATATGTCTAACCAAGGTTGGCGAAGTAGAGGAGCAATTCCTCTCCCAGGTGAACTAATCGACCGGAATCTCATGCGATAGGCATCGGCCAACTACAGCATGCAGCTGACGGTGCTTCACGCCGCAGCTGACGCCGGGGCCCTAGCTACTTTCCGTCGCAAAAGTGAGGTGTGAGAGGAGCGTAAACGGCGGGGCAAGAGCGGAGGGTGGGAGCCAGAACGTTCAGTTTGGCAGTGGTATTCAAGAAAGTAATAAAACATTTTTAAGATATATTGTTTTGGATGGGAACGGTGGTTAGGATGACGGCCATGATCAACTCGCTGCTGACACGTTGGCGTCGTTGGACTTGCCGTAGGCGCGCACAAGAGCCATAACTGACGAAAACACCTTAGCGCTCAGAACCCAGTCAATAAGCGACATGGCGATGTTACAACAAGGTAGGCCGTCCCTTACATTCGTCGAGGTCAGAGTCGCCGAGGAGGTAGTTTCTCGGTGAGCAATTCCCGCAATACAGTTATGTCATCGGTGGATAGCACTCGCTTCGGAATTGTATAGAAAAGAATGCCCGACGGCAGCACGAACAATGCGTCCGTTTCTAGGGAGGTGGTGACGGCGGCCCAACTGAGTCGCGACTCACTTTCAGGCATACGGCCCGTAAAACCCATCTCGTCGAACTCGTACTGGATTTCTTTTCCATCCATTCGTTTGAATTGCAGATTGATTACTGCTCGGGACGTAATACTCCCCGTCAAAAAAACGAGCCAAACCAGAAATGTAATGAGGAGAGAGATCGGTTGCAACTCGCCATTAGGTCGATAGGCCAGAACCAGCAACATCAGCGCGACCAGTAACCCGCTCTGTACCCATCTGGCCACGCGGATTCTTGTAGGGAGATTTCGAAGGACTAGACGTTGAGCCTTAATGAACTCATCGCGTTGGAGAACAAAAGCAGTCTGGATCAGCCTTGCCACGCGACAGAATACCACCTCGATGTCGTACAAAGATGGGACTGCGGCCAACTGCCTGCGACGGCGACATATTTTCCATCCGGGGAGGGGGCGATCAGTGCTCCGTGCCAGCCGTCATGTTGCGCGAGCACGCCGTTCGGAGTTTCGAGGACAGTGTGGAATCCGTTTTGCCGACTCCAGACCATGAGTCCCGACCGAGGCAGATAGGAGACCCGCTCGGTACCCATCACGTTTGTCGCACCGGGGAGCCGCGCTTTGCTTGAACGCTCCCCGTTCATCGAAAGCAACGAATACTCGCCGTCGCGGTAGCAAACCAGATTGGTGCTGTCTGGTGTCCACCCGGACAGGAATGCCTCGGTGACGGGGTTCTTCTCAACGAGCTTGCCGCTCGCATCGATGACGGCGACTTCCGACACGAGATTTGAATGGCCGAACCCGCCGCTTCCTCCCGGTCTGCCCCAACCTGTGCGGACGTAGGCTATATATTTCCCGTCCGGGCTTGGAATCGGGTTGTAGGCGTTGTCGGGTGTGAGAAGTGTCTCGCTGGGCGTTTGTGCGTGGGCGCGTGGTACCAGCAACACCGCACTCAAGACCAGAACGATGGTTGATCTGAGCATCGCTTGCTTCAGCCCTCTGCCGTCAACTCCCGCCCACTCAGTAATAGGTGATCGTCCTGCGATTCACCAACCCGAGCTTTGGCGGCTTGTTGCCCATAGTGACATCCCAATGGGACTCCTTCTCCTCGATCCAGTTTCCGTTTACGTCTTCTTGATACTCCGTGATGCCTTTGCGAAGGAGCTTCCCTGAGTGGTCGTAGTTGGCAATTTCTGTCTGGCGTCCCGCCTCGTCATATCGGAATGTTGTCTTCGTGTAGTCTCTCGGCGAGTCGTTGACTACTTCCAGAATTTGCATCGGTGGTTTGGTATGTGTGGGTCTTAGTGGGTGCCCAATATTTGTGCTCGATAGTCGTGCTATCCGGTTTTACCTCACGTTCACTGAAAGAGCCGTCTACGAATGTGAGCGCATCAGTAACGGGCTTGCCGCTCGTGTCTCGCTGAATGAGCCAGTCGTAATAGGGTTTCCCATCTTTGGTTGTAGTCTGGCGACTCAATCCAATTGCGGGATCGGCGCTTTCGTCGATGGTCTCAGTTGTCGAGACCCCTCCATCTCCGTTTTCCTCTTTCGAGGTTGAAACAACGGCTCCACCACGTTTCGACGGAAAGTCATTTTTACTGTTACTGATCAGCGAGCGGCTGCCATCGTAGGTTTCAGTCCCGGTCACGAGCCCATCGGAGTTGAACGACTGCACGAATGTGCGGTTCTCGCTGGGGATGACGCTGTCAGTTTCGGTTCTGTAGACCCGCCACGCTTTGCGCGTGTACTTAGTATGCGAATGCAGCGACCCGTCCTCCTCATAATGGTATTCCTCCAACGAATATCCTTCCGGGTCATAGATAAGGAGAGTGGAGCCTGTGGGCACGCCTTGTGGATTATCCCGGTAGTAGAAGTTCTCTGTGAGAACGTATGCACGGGGCCGCGAAACCCGATCATAGCCGCTTCACTGTTCTTGGCAGGCTGTTGGGCGAAACAGAACCGCGAACAGAGCAGAAGAAGAGCCGAAAAGAAGCTCCACCGCGTCATGGCGACAAACCTCCGCAACTATCACTGACACCACATTCGAACGAAAAGGGGCAGCAGGTTGGCCCGAGCGGTTACCCGGCTGACCATCCCAGACTGTTAATCCCGTCGCTTATTGCTCAACTACTTGCGGGTGCACGGGAGAGAACCCTTTTGAACCAATCCCGTTGACAAGCTGGTATCCACGGTCATGCGAAGTAAACCAAGCAAGCATTCGGGTGTCGAACTCCTGACCAGCGGCATTTACTGCGCCGCAATGACCAGCATTCGGTACTTCCCACAGAACTATTTCAGCCGGGTTGTGGGCACGAATCCGTTCGGACTGTTGGGGCGGAATGTTGTCATCTGCTAATCCGTGTATTAGAAGAATCGGCACGCGGCTTCCAACCACCGCCCTCTCGGGAGAAGCGTCTGCCAAGTTGACACCGCGAGTCAGACGCCCGTAAAGAAATGCCATTTCCACTGCTGGGCGAAGAACGATTCTACCCAACCATGTTCCCGTGTGAAAAAGCTGACCCACGCGCACGTATGCAATCTGGCGGAAGCTGGCGAACGATGATTCCGCGACCACTGCACAGAAGCGTCTCTCTTTTTCAACGGACTGAAGAAGAACAGCCGCACCCATGGACTCGCCCATCCCGAAAGTGCACTCGGGGTGCTGCTGCATCTCCAACCAGTCGAACCAGTCATGCACGTCGTCGCTTTCCTTTAGTCCGTAGGTCGGGAAGTCGCCTTCACTTTCACCTTGAGCGCGTGAGTCGGGCACTAGCACGGTAAAGCCCTTCGAAAGAAATAGTTCTGCAAATCCCATCATGCCTTCGCGATTGTCTCCGACGCCGTGCAAAAGGATTACGGCATCGCCGTTCGCATTCGCTGGACGTGCAAACCAACCTTGAAGGTGGCTGCCAACGGCAGTGACCGAGACGTCCCGCAAAACCGCACCGTAGCGGGCGGCGGTCGCTTCGGCTAGCTGGCGCTCTCTAACAGGTACTCGCTGAGGACGGAATGCCAATTCTCCAAGGAAGATAGCGAGGATCGCGCAGAGCACGGCATAACAGAACACCACTATCTGGATGAAGCGCCGTGCTCGCATTTTTACCCCCGCATGTTGTTACGGAAAATGCGCTCGGGAAGTTCGCTAATTCGTGTAAGAACCCTTTTGAACTACGTATGAAAAGGGCGGACTTTGTCCTGCTCAGTGCAGAAGTTTGTGCGGGAGCAGATACGTGAATCCAACAAATGCCTCCCACCGCGTTGATGTGGACGTCAGTCCGTGATTGAAACCGCCATCAAACACAAGGTTTCTCCGCGCCGTGTAACTCACCGCCCACAGATTTCCCAACCCGTTGCTTCGTAAGAATGGCTGAGTGAAGTGCCATATCTCACCGGAAATTGCGAATCTCTTACCCACCGGATGTGAAATAGTGAGGCTCTGACCAAACTGAGCACGATGAGTGGTTCCCTCGATGACTTCGTTCAGCATGGCGTTGGCGTCGTAGTGAAATCCTTTAACGTCTGCGCTCGCCAGCAGGAGCATTGAATTTCGTGGGCTGCCGAAGTCGAGTTCTGGAACACCCCCGTCATAGATGCGACGGAAGTAGCTTACTGCAATACTGGGCTGTGCGCCTTCGCCGTGATGCACGACGCCCTGAACCCCAAAGAAGACTTCTGCTGTTCCATTCCCGATTTGATCGTCAGCACGGTAATGGACTGATGGCTCTGAGGCTGCAAGGAACTCGACCCGAGGCGAGACAGAAAATTTGATTACCTCGTTCACGCTCTCCCGCGATGAAAATTCGGGAGAATGCCATGCGCCCAATAAGCCTGTTTCAAACTGCAAGTAGCCAACTGGGGTGATCGTTGCGGGCGTGGAGACAGTCGGTCTTCCCGGATTCGCTGTGGCATCATCCGGTATCCCTTCCTGCGCGACACTCGATTGGACTAGGACAAGAATTGCGAACAGAAATACGACAAGAGAATTCATTCGGTTCCCTTCGCGACACGAGGAAAGCACAGTGATGGAATGGGATGGTGCCCAGATGCGGTTGACGTTGGCGAGACTCAGCCGCGAGGAGGGTGGTCTAGACTGGAGATCAACTCGCTCAACGGCACTACCGGAGAGCAGTCCGGAGCAGGGGCAACCATCTCCAGTGGGGGATGCGGCTCAACAGGTTGAGCTACCAACTGAAACCCACAGCATGAGCAGCAGTCCTTATCGCATTCAAGCTGCCCGTCCTGATGACCTGAACTGCTGAAAACGGCGTGAGACGACTCGTTACGCACTTGAGTACAGGCGACACACGTCGAAGAAGTCAAACTGCCGACAAGCAGGAGGCACAACAGGAACCAGACTAACGCTTCGCGATTGCGGGAGGCGACTGAAATCGATTTGCTATGAGTCACCGTTTTCAGCAGCAATCGCAATGTTTGCCTCGTATTGCCTCCCAGCCCTCACGCAGAATGAGAGGGATTATCCGCATAGCCGCAATCGGGTCTGCCCATTTTACGTGCAAGATCGCGTTGATCGCGAGTCCCGCCAAGGCGATCAGCGACAGGAAAGCACACAGCGCCGACTGCGCGGCGTCCGCGCCCAGCGCAGCACTGCCTGTAGCTCCTGACAGGCGGCGTTTCTCTTTCGATAGCCACGGCATGACGACTGCGGCAGCTACGAGAATGGCTATCCCCAGAAATGTGGGCTGGGCTCGCTGTCCCCTACCAGACTCGCGACCGAAGTGACTGCGACATAGGCAGCCAGTGCGAACAACAAAGACTCCCGCGACATGTGCGGCCCGTCTTTCCACGTCGCGGTGTGCGGTACTTGCACGAAATCTTCGCAGCACAACGACCGCCGAGAAAAGTTCGATGGCGCTGTCCCCACCGAATGCAAGCAGAGCAGGACTACGTGCCCGCCAAGCTGCGAAGAGGGATACGACAGCCTCCACACTCATCCACGCGATTGTGACAGCTTGCACTCGTTTGATTCGTCGGATAGCTTCGGGAGAAGCTGTTTGCAAACCCATTCATAGCATTATGGCACCGTATCGGTACACGGCTATTTGACCTTTACGCCCTCGTTGTAGATATTGTGAACGAATGGATGTTGAGCAGATCTCACCAACTAGACTACGTTCTGCCGCTCAGTCGCGAACAATAGTCAGACACTTCCAAGAACACGCGCAGCGCCGATGCTCACTCCGAGTAGCTGTCGTCGTCTTCGTCGTCATCTTTCTTTGCCCTCGCCCTCGCCTTCGTCTTCCTCGTCAACTGGCTCTTGTCGAACGACGACATCGGCAGCTACCAAACGATCCGGCGAAAAAGAAGGGCTCTTTCGAGGGCATGTTGGGCTTGCGAGGAAATCAGATCAGGCCGCTTTTGCGTGCGCCACTCGGCGGTAATTCTTCACTGCCTTCTCGATGCCCGGTGTGGCCTTCTTCAGGTCTTCAAGGTTCATAGCGGGATGGAACTCGATGTGGGCATCGAAGGCCAGAAACCACGGTTCCGCCACCGCAGGGATTTGAGACGCATCCTTCAGGTCGAAGAAGATGAACCCGGTTCTCTTGCCATTGTCTGCGGCAAAATAGGCCGCTTCAGGCTTCAGATCAGAGAGAATGGATTCGATGGTCTTGCCCAAGCTGCCATCGCTGATCGTGGCATTGCCCGTTTGCACGGGGATTGAAACCTTAAGTAAACAGCGCATGGAATACCTCCGTGACGGAGTCTAGTCCTGCGCTTACGACCGGGTCAATTCAGATGG
>JAOAPG010000373.1 GCA_025462785.1 Acidobacteriaceae bacterium | reverse complement strand
CGACAATAGGGGCCATTCCGTCCAACTCAAGGCACTCGGTTTCTATATTCATCCTCCAGTGACTAAGGACATTACTAATCAGGTTGTCTGGGCATCGAACACCCCAGCAATGGTGACAGTGGATCCTAAAAGTGGGCTGATTACAGCTACTGGGGATGCATGCGGCGGTACCATTATTTCGGCGACAGTGACGACCAATGAAAGTGCAGGGGGTATACCCTCTTCTGGGGCTCTAGTCACCGGCACCATGACCGCAAATGTCGTGTGCTTTACGGGTTCGGTTAGGCAAGGTCCAAATGCTGCCCCGGACTTGCGCGCACAACTCGTGGAACCATAGCTATTCTGCTTCCCTGCAGTGCAGATGGACTATTTTGGGCGATACGGCCTACTAAACTTCGTCGAGCAATTCTTTGGTAGTCGGCTTGCGAGTTTGTACTTTCTTCTTCAGATCGGGGACCACTCTTGAGCCCGGGGGTGCGCCGATCCGTTCTCGTGCCATCTCTCTGACGATCTTGTCTGCTCGAAACTTCTTTTGCTTTTTCTTTGGCATGGGCGTCCCCATCTAAGAGTTTAAGCCCGTTCCCTCATCCTTCACCGTTCTTTTCTAGACATGAGCAGTGTGCAATAATCGCAAAGGCGAGCCTCCCAAAGACCAACGGCTAACGACTTACTATGGAAGAGCGCGATTTTTTCGACGAACGGCCTGAAAAGAAACTAGCTACCTTGAATTGTCCCCATTGCCATCAGCCTGCTGAGTACGAAATCACGTGGCTGGTGCGCACCAAGAAACGCCAACTGGGAGGCCGCCCCGACGAGCGGGACCGCGCCCGTTTCGCCAAGGCGAAGTCCTACATGATCCGCAAAGACGACATGATGGGCTGCAAAAATGTGCGCTGCCGGAAGCGCTTTGAAATTTCGAGCCTACAATCTGTTGTGTTCACCGAATAGCCTTTCGCCCCTCCGCATTTCCTCTATACTGCACACTCATTTATACTTGCTCGTTTGCCCTGAGCCACTGATGGCTCATGCTTACGATATAGGACCTAGGAGCTTGTTTTGAAGATTCTAGTCTGCATCAAGCAGGTGCCTCAAAAAGATGCACCGCTGAAGTTGAACGAATCTGGAACGTGGATCCGTGAGGATGTTTCCTACGAAGTGAATGAACCCGACGCCTACGCGCTCGAGGAAGCCCTTCGTCAGAAAGAGAAGCACGGCGGGGAAGTGGTCGTGATCACATCCGGCCCAGCCCGTTCGCAGCAGGTTCTAAGAGAGGCCTTGGCTAAAGGCGCTGACCGGGCGATCCATCTCGAAGACAATGCGTTTGTCGGACTGGATGCCTTCAATACAGCCCGTGTTTTCGCAGCCGCGATCAAGGATGAACAGTTCGATTTAATCTTTACTGGTTTGCAGTCTGACGACTACGGGTATGCCCAAACCGGCGTTGTGTTGGCGGAACTTCTCGGATGGCCGCACGCGACCATTATCATGCAGATCGAGAAAAGCGATGCAGGCATTCGCGTCAAGCGCGAACTTGAAGCTGGTTTTTTTCAATTTGTAGATATGCCGCTGCCTGCGGTGCTCACGATTCAGTCCGGAATCAATAAATTGCGCTACGCGACGCTAATCGGAATTAAAAACGCAAAGAATAAGCCTTTGCGGAAGGTCACCTTAGCTGAGGTCCAGTCCGCAATCGGAGAGAATCTACAAAAGATTGAGCGGATGTACATCCCTCAGAAGACGAAAAAGACAGAGTTCCTGGAAGGTAGCTCGTCAGAGATTGCCAAGAAACTGGTCGACAAGCTTCGAAACGAGGTCAGGGTACTGTAGAGATCCAGGCTTCTCTCCTGTCGTTAGCGGGCATCTAAAGGCCACTATGTCAGGAACTAAGCTAATTCGAGTTGAAGAATCGACTATAGAAGAGCGTAAGCGCGTGGGTACGGTGCTTATGACGGTTGGCAAAGTGCTTCTCTGGACGGATTTCCTGCTGCTCATGTTTGTCTATGTGGGATTAAAGAGCGGGTCGCACTTGTGGCTTTGGTGGGTGATTATCGAGGGGGTGCTTGGTCTCATCCTGCTCGAAATTGGTATCCACAAGCGCGGTAGCTTGACAGACTAGGCGTTGCTCGGCCGATATCCTCAGGATTTTTGGCAGGCAAATGCCCAAGGCGACCAGCAAAGGAAATGCCTCACTGACACTTTATGACTGACACAATCCTGGTGGTTGTTGAACAACGCGAAGGCAAACTCAATCGCGTCTCATGGGAAACGATTGCCGCGGGGCAGGCTCTCGCTGCTGAGACCGGATGGACCCTTGAAGCCGCGATTGTGGGCAGCGTGGGCGACCTTGCGAAAGAAGTTGCGGGCAAGAAGGTTTCCAAGGTCTACGAGATTGAGTCCCCGAAACTCGCGCCTTATACGCCAGATGCATTTTCTGTGGCGCTCAAGCAGTTTATTGAATCCAAGCAGCCGAAGCTTGTCCTTATGCCGCATACCTACCAGGTGCGCGACTTTGTGCCAAAGCTTGCAACGGCAATGGGCCGCACCGTCATTAGCGACTGCATAGGATACAAAAAAGAAGGCGACAAGTTGGTGTTCACGCGGCAAATGCTCCAGGGCAAGTTTTCGGCCGACGTGAGCTTTACCAGTGACGCGCCGTGGTTTGTCACGTTTCAGAACGGAGCATTTCGTGGCGACAAGGCAGAAGCCGGATCAGCAGCCGCTCCGGTCGAAACTGTGAACGTTGAAATTGCGGATAACATTGTTCGGAACAAGCCGCACGAAGTATTCAAAGAAGCCAAACAGGCAGTCGACCTCACGCAGGCGGAAATTATTGTTTCAGTCGGTCGCGGAATTAAAGAGCAAAAAAATATCGAGCTCGCGAAACAGCTTGCCGAAGCATTGGGCGGAGAAATTTCGGCCTCGCGCCCGATCTGCGACGCGGGATGGCTACCGATGGACCGTCAAATAGGATCATCAGGCCAGACCGTCGCGCCTAAGTTATATCTGGCACTGGGCATCAGCGGAGCGATCCAGCACATCGTGGGCATGAAGGGATCACGGACAGTCGTCGCAATAAACAAAGACTCCGAAGCCCCAATTTTTGAAATCGCGGATTACGCAGTGGTGGGAAATCTGTTCGAAGTGGTACCGCCGTTGATCGAAGAAGTAAAGAAAGCCAAAGCAGGAGGCTGAGAGCACGGATCGCGCGAATCAACACGGATAACGGAAGAACCTAAAAGTAGGTCGGCTCTTAACCTACGCAATATTGTTAGTGCGAAAGAAGAAATCCGTGCTCATCCGCGCAATCCGCGAGGACAGAAGTTCGCCCGACTAAATTGATAAATGCTGATATTTCGCAAACCTCTCTCCGGCATTGATCGCCCACAAATGCCCGCCGATATTGTCATTGTCGGCGGAGGCCCTTCCGGCATGGCCTGCGCTTTGCGCCTCTCCCAACTAATCGACGCACACAACGCAAAACATCCAGACTCGCAACTCAGCAAAGAAAACATCTACGTTCTAGAGAAGGCCCGCGAGATCGGCCAGCATTGTCTCTCTGGCGCGCTGCTCGATCCGCGCTCCATGCGCGAACTGCTCCCGGGATTCGAAAAAGAAGCTGCGATCGAAGCTGAGGTTGGCAAAGAAGCTGTTTATTTTCTAACGCAAAAAAGCCAATTCAAGCTTCCGATTACTCCTCCGCCGCTTCGCGATCACGGCAATTACGTCATCTCGCTCAATCGCTTTGTGAAGTGGCTCGGAAGCAAAGTTGAGGAAGCGGGCATCACGGTATTCACGGGGTTCGCTGGATCTGAGCTTTTGTATGACGGCGACCGTGTTAGCGGTGTTCGCACCGATGACAAGGGCGTGGACAAGAACAATCAGCCGAAATCCAACTTCGAGCCAGGATACGATTTGCAAGCCAAAGTCGTGATACTCGCCGAAGGTTCGCGCGGTTCGTTAACCAAACAACTCATAAATAAGTTTGAGTTGATGAAGGACCGCAATCCGCAAACCTATGGGCAAGGCGTGAAAGAGCTCTGGGAAGTTCCGTCCGGTCGCATCGCCGCAGGCGAAGTGATTTACACGATGGGCTGGCCGCTGACCACCAAAGAATACGGCGGCGCCTGGATTTATGGCGGTAAAGATAATGTCGTATCGCTCGGATATGTGACCGGTCTCGATTATCCTGATCCGCGGCTCGATCCGCATCACGTTTTGCAGGAATTTAAAAAGCATCCATTCGTCGCGAAGTTGCTGGAGGGCGGCAAGATGATCCGCTACGGCGCGAAATCATTGCCATACGGGGGTTGGTGGGCGGTGCCGCCGGTTTCCGGCAATGGATGGATGATCCTCGGAGACTCGGCCGGCTTCCTGAATTCACAACGCTTGAAGGGAATCCATCTTGCGATTAAAAGCGGAATGTTAGCCGCTGAGACAGCATTCGAAGCGCTTGTCAAAGACGATTCCTCCACCGCGACTCTAAGCCAGTACCACAAGCGGGTAGAAAGCAGCTGGATAAAAGACGAGCTCTGGAAAGTGCGCAACTTCCACCAAGGATTCGAGCAGGGACTCTACGCCGGCCTGTTTCACACGGCTCTGCAACAGATCACCGGAGGCCGCGGTTTGCATAATCGATATCCCGCGGTTCCTGGGTACAAGCGCATGAAAAAGCTCAGTGAATTGCCGCCGGACGGTGGAGATGAAGCGCACCTGCTTGGACCCGCAAAGGGCGATGGAAAACTTACCTTCGATAAGCTCACTGATCTTTATCATTCGGGCACGAAGCATGGAGAAGATCAACCAGCGCATCTGGTCATTCATGACACGAACATCTGCAACACGCGCTGCGTACAAGAATTCGGCAACCCCTGCCAGAATTTCTGTCCGGCAAATGTTTACGAAATGGTCGATGACGCTGAACAGCCGTCCGGAAAGCGCATCAGCTT
>JAOAPG010000371.1 GCA_025462785.1 Acidobacteriaceae bacterium | reverse complement strand
CGCCGCAGCATGAAGCTGTTAGCCTACGCAGATCTTAAAACTGAAGCGACAAAATCCACTGTCACGGCAGGTTCGCTTGCGTTGCGCTGCACCATTTCCTTTAAGCCGCTGGCAATTCCGTCGCGGTAGTTCCTGCTCCTAATGGTAATGTCCGCATACTCTTCCCGCAGCGCCTTACATGATGTGCAGTTCGGGTCGGAGCAGTAAGGTGAAGTCCGGTCAATGATCTCTTCGTGGATTGGGAGAATCGATAGGCTTGCCATGGACACCCTCCTGTATTTTCGGTTGACCTCAGGCTACTTTGGATTCCCAAATCGAGACTGCTCAATATTGCTCAGTGCCATATTTAATGTGTCTCAGGTATCTGAAGACACTATTTCCCCTTCCGAGGGCCCTTTGCCGCCGCAAGAATGTATTGACAACGCTGCTTGATCCAGAGGAAGATGTCCGGTTTGATTTTCGGATTGACCACTGTTCCATGACGTACTCCGAGGCGGGTCGTTCTAAACAGAGGTCAATCGAAGGAGGCCACATCGGTTCACTGATGTGGCTTTTTTGTTTTCTGGAATTAAGAGTTTCTCAGGAAGTACCAAGCACGCACGGGCGCTGCCTCTCGCTGGTGACACCGGTATCGACACCGCACCGCAAACACCTGATTGCAATGGGGATTTTTCGGCCAACGGTTAGGATAACCGCTGTTGCAAAGTGCTGGAAGCTACTTGTTATCAATAAGTTATAGAGATTTTCGCCTGTTTTTGACGATTTTCAGGCCTTGCCAGACGCGCGAAAGCTGGTTTTTCCCCCGTTTTTTGCGCGCTTTCCATCCATTCGCCTTGCGCGGACGTGAAACATGGTGACAAACCGCAGCAGAAAAGCGAACTTGTACGCTCCGCGTGGGAGCGCGAGAGCCTGCGAAGGCACTGTCACACGGGTGAGAGGACGCACTACGCACTGATGCTGATCGAACTGTTGCTGGAGATTTTCTTTGGTCTTACTTCGAGCCGGAACTTTGAATTGGTGGTGACAGCCCGTGCAAACCCCGATCATGGGCTTGTTGGAACGCCACTTGTCTACCCGAAGAAAAGGTTTTGCCATTGCTCCGTGAGCTTACCTTAGGTTAGAGTTCGCGGCTGAGCAATACCGCACACATTGACGGAGAGCATATTAGGCCCGCGCATCGTTTTCCGAAGGTTCCAGGAGGCCCATGGCGACCCCGGTCACGCGGCCGATGATCGTGGCCTCTGCCGGATAGCGCAGGTGCTGCGCCCTGCGCTTCGATTGCTGGGCTGGAATGAGAATCAGCCGACCATCGTGCATTTCGCACCAACTGCATATATAGCGGTCACGCAGTTCAACGAAGAAAATCGGGCGGTCATGATCGCTGTGCCAATGCATCGGGAAATCTTCCTCTGGCGAGAATCGGTGCGGACGAAAGCTCCAGGCCGGATAAAAGGGTGCAGGGTATAGTCATCGATAGCTTGGTTTGAATGATCCATTGCGAAGGTCGTAGTAGAGATTGTGCGCAAGGAAATACGGGCGAAGTCCGGGCCAGCAATAGGCGCTTTCTTAATTTCGCTTGGCTTGGCCAGCCTTGCTGGGGCGTCGGAAGTTCGACTCACGACCGATCCAAGCATACCGGCAGCAGTTGGAAAGGCGCACCTGAACAAAGAGAAGAACGGTAATCTCAAGCTCACAGTAGAGGTTTATCACTTGGCAAAGCCTGGAGCGCTGACTCCTGCAAGACAAGTCTATGTTGTGTGGACCCAGGCTCGTGGCAAAGACCCACAGAATCAGGGTGTCTTAAAGTTAAAGGACAAGCTCGAAGGAAACTTTGAGGACACAGTGTCCAACCAGGACTTCGACGTTTTTATCACCGCCGAGGACAATCCTACAGCCGACTTCCCCTCTGAACCGAAGCTGCTCAAAGGGACGATGCAGCCATAGCTAAAGAAAGCCCAGGGCGCGGAGAGAGTGCTTCCGAAAATAATGGGGACTCCTGTTTTTAGACAGGAGCTAATCCAGAGAACCCCCTGCGGTTTTCCCGTTGCTAACATGAACAGAATGACGAATCAACAACAGGTGAAGGCAGCACAGCTATTTTTAGCCAAGCATCATTAAGCGCAGAGGCTGCGTTAACTGAATGCCAAGGAAAGAACCGTCGAATCGCCGTGACAAGGCCATTCCCTCAACAAACGCTAGTCGATCCCGCCGCATCCTGAAGGATCCAATCGTCCTGGAGCATTCCTCATGGAATATCAAACCTTCCGCAAAAGGATTTCAGAACTCTTGAACGAGATAGAAAGCATCAAGGCTTTAAACCAAAATGAAGATTACGTCGAGATGGCAAGACCCGTGAGCGTTTCGAAATTCGGCACATCCGTCTGCATGAGATCAAGCAGGAACTTCAGAGTTTAGCTCCGAAGAAGCTTCCACAAAGTACGTTTTAGCGAAGGGAGGATTCCCCCGGCGCTCTGCTCTCATGCCCGCACTATAAGCCCATTTCAGGGTTGCGGGCCGACGTCAGAAAGGTTACTGGCAACTCCGAAGAGACTGAAGAGACTTAGGTTGATTCCATTGATTTCGCAGTCGGCGTGACGCTTCTTCTCTCTCGCCTAGTACCCGATTAAGCTCGGTGACGAGTTCTAGCATTTTCTTCG
>JAOAPG010000345.1 GCA_025462785.1 Acidobacteriaceae bacterium | reverse complement strand
TTCATCGACGGCGATCACGGAAAGCGCGAAAACACCCGTGAGTTGCTTTACAGTTTTGCGCACAGCTTCTTCAAGGGCAGGACGGCTGCCATTGTTGTGCTTGAAATAGTAGTTTTCGACAAGATGCGCAATGACTTCCGTGTCGGTTTCGGTGGTGAACTTGTGGCCTTCCTCGATTAATTTCCTTTTCAGCGTTACATAGTTCTCAACGATACCGTTGTGAACGACGACGATCCGCCCGGTGCAATCGCGATGTGGATGGGCGTTCTCTTCGCTCGGGCGTCCATGGGTAGCCCAACGAGTGTGTCCGATGCCATAGGTTCCGTTGAGCGGGTTAATCCGAATAACTTCTTCCAGATTTCGCAGCTTGCCTTCAGCGCGTCGGATCTGTAAGCCATCCCCATTGCCACAAACCGCAATGCCAGCTGAATCGTATCCGCGATACTCAAGCCGCCGTAGTCCGTCAATGATGACGGGCACGACGCTCTTTTTACCCACGTATCCTACGATGCCGCACATGTATGACTCCTAAATCGGCGGGGGAAACCGAGAAAGCGTTCTTATCACCTTAGGGTTGGTCGAAGGAGCGCTCCGGATCCACGGATAGCGGGCGTGCGCTGTAGGGAAAAATCCCTTCGTCTACTCCTCGAGGGAGAAGCGAAAATCCTCAATCACAGGATTTGTGAGAACTTCGCGCGCAATGCGTCCCACTTCTGCTTCTGCTTCGGTGCGATTCAGCCCGCCGTCCAAGGTCAGCTCGAAATACTTTCCCTGGCGAACTTCCTCTAACCCTTTGTACCCCATCTTCTTGAGAGCACCCTGGATGGTTTTTCCTTGAGGGTCCAAAACACTCTTCTTGAGAGAAACGTACACGTAGGCTTTCATGGGGTAAACAATATTATACGTTAGAAGGTAACTAAAGGTACGAGGTACGGTTAGTTCTAAACGATGGATTCGAACGAACTTCGGACTAACCAGCCTGCCCTAATCCTTGAAGTTTGCCGTCCAGATCTGCGAGTGCAGTTTCCAGCATTTGCCGATGTTGTGGGTTCACGGCGGAGGTCAATTGCTGTAGAACACGTTTTCTACTTAGCAATAAACCGTTGCGCAAATACTCGCGATTCTTTTGCTCGGGAGTCAATTGTCGTTTTGACTTATCCGGCGTGGAACTTGCCTCTGCCTGCTGGTCCTCGACGGATTTACTCTCCCAACCTCTCGCCATACCTAAAATATTATAAGCAAGAAAATGAGCGATGCGTTTCCGGGCTCCATTCCCAGAGAGGTCAAAGAAATGAATGCTCCGTACGGTCTGGATATGGCTGAGAGTTGCCTTACGTGCAAGTTGCACAAAGACCGCTGGTTCTGTCGCCTATCTCTTGAGGTTTTGAAGCCGTTCAGTGCCGCGAGTCACATCGGAACTTATCCCAGTGGCGCGCTTTTGTTTGTGGAAGGGCAGACTCCGCGAGGAGCCTTCGTGCTTTGCTCCGGCAAGGTCAAGCTTTTTACAACATCGCGGGACGGTAAAGTTCTCATTCTCAAAATCGCGGAAGCTGGCGAAGTGTTGGGACTGAGCGCAGTGATAGCCGGAGAAGCCTACGAAGTTACAGCCGAGACGGTCGCTCCCTGCCAGGTGAACTTTGTCGAGCGCGAGTCATTGCTACGGCTTATGGAAAAGAGCGGAGAGTTGGGTCTTCACTCGTCTCAGGCCTTGAGCAGGGAATTCCAATCCGCATACCGCGACATTCACGACTTGGTTCTGGCGCGGTCCTCAGCAGGGAAACTCGCCCGATTGCTGCTCTCCTGGATGTCTGGAAGTGATCGAGATAACATTGCAGCTGAGGTCCGTATACGATCCAGCCTCACGCACGAAGAAATGGCACAGATGATTGGTTCATCGCGAGAAACGGTAACTCGACTGTTGAGCGATTTGAAAAGAAAAGAATTTATCAGGCTCGACGGCGCAACGCTCGTGATTAGAAACCGAAATGCCCTCGAGGACAGCCGTGTCGTTGTTCTCTCACTCTCCGCACTTTACGGAGTCTCCAGCCTCTTTACACTTGTCGCATGAGTGACAGAAGCTTCTGTTCAATCCATGAGCCACCATCAACAGAACGCTCCCTGCCGCAGTAACCAGAGTTTCAGCAATCGCGGACCGCAGATACGCATCTCCGAATGCGCCAAATCCCACCAACGCGATTCCGCCGCACATTGGCAATAGAACCACGCTTCTGCGGTGCTTTCTGGATCCAGAAACGAATGCGAGTAGGCCAAGTGAAACAACGAAGAAGATGAGTATGCGGTGAACCGAAGTGCTTCCTGGAAGCATGGTTGCCAATGTAGGGCTCAGAGCCAACAACACCGGGGTTAAAACACAATGAACGACACATAGCATGGAAGCTGCTGTGCCAAGGAAATCCCAATTTAAGCGGGCAGTGCTAATCGCACGAGGAGACATTCAGCGCCATTCCTTTGTTCAGAAAACTTGGTCCAGAAAATTTGTATTTGTAAAGCAGGCAGGAGGGTTGTTTCCATCCCTCCTGCATCGTGCGATTTTGGCTAAAACGTGAAGCCCAATTGAGCGGTGTAGCTTCGGGGCGTTACGTAATGTGTTCCGCTGAAGGTTGATTGGAAGTTATACAGCGCATATTTGTTCGTTATGTTGATGGCTGTGAACTGAAGATTCCACCGGTATCTGTCGCCATGGAAGATATTGTCGTGCCCAACTGCTACATCGAATAAACTGCGTCCCGCGATCCGCGGCGGGTTCTTGTCATCATTCTCCGTGTTGGGCGCTGGCACGCTCAGAAGAGTAGATCCGAACTGCGAGACGAGGCATGGATTAGGAAGGGGTGTGGTCGGAGTGGCTCGGATACTGCCGCAGAAAAGACCCGCCTCAAACTCCTGATCAGCCGTCAGAGGAGTTCCGAACGAATCCGTCATAGCAATCGCAGGCTGACCGTTCAGTGAAGTTGTCTGCGCGCAATTGCCACCATAGCATGGGGTCTGGCCAGCTACCAGGCCGCTGTCGTAGCGCCAGTTAAAGCCCATCCATGGCCCGGTTTTCCAAGGCTGATATTGCAAGTGCGTCGTCAGATTGAATTTTTCATCGTGATCAATGCGGAACGGAGTCGAACCTCCGCCCAGAGCCACTGAAGGGACAGCCCCGGCCCCACCGATTTGAGGCGTGAAAAAGCGTGCTGCGACACTAGAAAACACCGCTAGAGCCGAGAACCCGTGGTAGTTGGGTACGCTCACGCGCCCGGCGAATCCCGGAATCTTGGAGTTATTCCATTCGATCGGGAATGTGATGGGGGTATTACCCAGCACACTGAAGTCGTACGCGTTATGGGTGTATTTCCAAATGTACTCGCCGGAGAACACAACGTACCTGCCGAAGGCTTGCTGCAGGCCAGCGTGGAATTCATTCCGCCATCCAGGACTGAATGGAGTTGCTGCACCTTGGGCGAAGCAGC
>JAOAPG010000337.1 GCA_025462785.1 Acidobacteriaceae bacterium | reverse complement strand
TCCCGTGCCACGGCGCGGGGACGGGAATGGCAATCCGGAGCGGCCGCAAGGCACACGAAGGATGCAGACCAAATGAGGAGGTTGATTGGCTAATATCACCATGAAGGAGTTGCTCGAAGCGGGTGTTAACTTCGGGCATCAAACGAAGCGCTGGAATCCCAAGATGAAGGAATACATCTTCGGCGAGCGCAATGGCATTTACATTATCGATCTACAGAAGACGCTGAAGATGTTCAAAGAGGCGTCGAAGTTTGTACAGGATCTAGCTGCCCAGGGAAAGATTGTTCTCTTTGTGGGCACCAAGCGGCAGGCACAAGATGCCATCGCCGAAGAAGCGCAGAAGTGCGGCGCCTTCTACATTAACCAGCGCTGGCTGGGTGGGTTGCTCACCAACTGGGTGACGGTTCAGAAATCCGTCAAGCGGCTGAAGGAAATCGACGAGATGGCTACCGATGGGCGCTATGAGCTGCTGCCTAAGAAGGAAGTCATCAAGCTGGAGCGCGAACGAAAGCATCTGCAAGCTAACCTTGCCGGCATCAAGAGCATGAGTCGTCTGCCCGATGCGGTTTTTGTAATCGATTCGAACAAAGAGCAGATCGCGGTTCGCGAATCACACAAGCTGGGAATCCCGGTGGTTGCCGTGGTCGACACCAATTGCGACCCTAGCGAAGTGGATTACGTGATCCCTGGCAACGACGATGCGCTTCGCGCCATTCGTCTCTTTGCCTCGAAGATTTCGGATTCAATCGCCGAAGGCCGGCAGATGATGAGTGACAAGCAGTTTGCCGACATGGCCGCTGCGGCAGGAGCAGCGCAGCAAGCTGAACAGGCCCGCGCGGAAGCTCCGCAAGAAAGTACCCTCAATGTTCCGGCTGATGAAGCTGGTTCAGATGACATCGGCGAAGACATCAGTATGGAAGATGTGCTGCCTGGGGTGCGCAAGCAACCTGCGGCCGCGAAAGAATCGGCCGCTGATGAAGTACCCGAGGTCGAACACCAGACGCTGTAAGGATCTCGTGAGTGTTTGCTAAGTAACCAGACCCGCGCGGGTCGTCCGCCGCGGGTCAAATTTTGTAAGGAGCAGTCATTGGTCGTCCGTCGTTAACCTGATATTCGTTAGAAATGGTGGCACACCGACCTACGACCAACGGCCTACGATCAACGACGTATTTTTTTTTGAAATTCGAAGTTAGGACCCAGTCAAGATTATGAGTACATCCACAGTGAATATTTCGGCAGCACAAGTGAAAGACCTCCGGGAAAAAACCGGAGCTCCGATGATGGATTGCAAGCAGGCCCTTACCGAAGCCAAAGGCGATATGGAGCAGGCCGTGGTACTTCTTCGGAAAAAAGGTGTTTCCGTGGCTGCCAAGAAGTCGAGCCGCGTTACTAGCGAAGGTGCTGTCGAGAGCTATATCCATGCCGGGGGCAAGATCGGCGTGCTGCTCGAAGTCAATTGCGAGAGCGACTTCGTGGCCCGTACCGAGGATTTCAAGGAGCTTGTACACGACATCGCCATGCACATCGCGGCGAGTGATCCGAAGTTCGTCCGCAAGGAAGACGTTTCGCAGGCTGATTTCGAACGCGAGTAGGACATCTATCTCGCCCAGGCCATCGCCAGTGGCAAGCCTCCGCAAATCGCTGAGAAGATGGTCACAGGCAAGATGGAAAAGTTCTACGAAGAGGTCTGCCTACTCGAGCAGCCCTTCATCAAGGACCAGACCGTCAGCATCGCGCAGCTCATCGCCACAAAGATTGGCAAGCTGGGTGAGAATATCTCGGTCCGGCGCTTCGTGCGCTTTAAAGTCGGAGATCCGGGCGAGACCATCGCGATTGCGAAGCCAGAACAGAAGGCTGAATAAAAAAGGGCGCCGCGAGCGCCCTTTTTAATTTTGGTGACATTAAGAAATGCCGCTATTGCTAGGCGCATCGCAGTTAAATCGCTGGCCAAATCTTTAGCGGCTTTAATTAAATGACAACTCCCGTTTTCAAACGTATTCTGCTCAAGTTATCCGGTGAAGCCCTAGCTGCAACGCAAGGCTTCGGTGTTGATCCCCTTCGCATTCACGAAATTGCCGCTGAGCTGGCGGACGTTCATTCCCTTGGGATCCAGATCGCAATTGTGGTCGGAGGGGGCAATTTCTTTCGTGGCGTCGCCACCCAAGCCAAAGAGATGGATCGCGTTTCCGCAGACCACATGGGGATGCTCGCCACT
Organism: Acidobacteriaceae bacterium; assembly: GCA_025462785.1. Lineage (GTDB taxonomy): Bacteria > Acidobacteriota > Terriglobia > Terriglobales > Acidobacteriaceae > JAOAPG01. The sequence continues at coordinate 7,875 of JAOAPG010000337.1, read as the reverse complement.
GTGATCAATGCCCTCGCCTTGCAGGATGCTCTCGAAAAGCAGAATATTCATACTCGCGTTCAGTCCGCAATCGAGATGAAGCAGGTAGCTGAACCTTTCATCCGGCGTCGAGCTATCCGTCACCTGGAAAAGGGACGTGTCGTAATTTTCGCTGGAGGCACCGGAAACCCTTACTTCTCAACAGATACGGCTGCATCGTTGCGAGCAATGGAAATCAAAGCTGACGTCATTCTGAAGGCTACAAAAGTCGATGGCATTTACGACGCCGATCCTATGCTGGTCGCGGATGCAAAGAAATTCGCCGAAATTACTCACATGGACGTCCTGAAAAAAGGTCTGAAGTTCATGGACTCGACCGCGATCTCGCTATGTAAAGATAACAATTTGCCGATTATCATTTTCAAGCTGAACCAGCACGGAAACATCCGGAAAGTGGTTCTGGGAGAGAAGATAGGGTCGCTGGTTAGCGCCTAACCGGGGCTAGCGTCCGACGTCAGGATCGGGTATGGGTCGACGGCGAACCCACATTTAATGCTAAGCATCTCGCCGAAAATCCCTTGGGCGCGGTACATGGCTACATTCGGCTAGGTTTATAATCTCCCAAAGTATGACTGAGCATATTAAAAGGAAGCTGCAGGAAGAGATGAACGCGCTCGAGCACGAGCTCGTCCATGATCTCCCTAAAGAAATAAAGAAGGCCGCGGCTCTTGGCGATCTCAGCGAAAATGCTGAGTACCACATGGCGAAGCAGCGCCAAGAGTTTGTGAAGGCGCGGCTCCGGCAACTCGGAGCGCGTATGGCGGACCTTGCCCTCATCAATATGGATAACATTCCAAGGGACCGGGTGGGTCTCGGATCGACCGTTAAGGTGTTCGATAACACCAAGAATGAAGAGGTCGAGTACAAGCTGGTGACAAGCGAGGAAACCGACGTCGCCGCAGGCAAGATTTCTACCAGCTCTCCTATTGGCCGGGCTTTGCTTAACAAGAAGGTCGGTGATACTGCGACGTTTGTCACGCCGAACGGCAAGCGTGAGATGGAAATCCTGACCTTAAGCACGATTCACGATGAGGCCCCCGCGAAGTGAGCAAAACTTGGACCAGCGCCTTTGGGCGGGCCTGCGGAGTTTTGCTGGATGCCATCGTCCGCTGGCTAGCCTTGGCGCGGATTAATCCCAATGTACTCACGTTCTTTGGGCTGGTCGTCAATGCGATCGCGGCGTTTCTGTTCGGTTACGCAAACGGAGAAAATCAAGCTCGCCTATTCCGCTATGCGGGACTCGTGATTATTGGATCTGGCTTTTTTGACCTTGTGGACGGGCGTGTTGCGAGGGCGAGCAATCAGGTAACCCGGTTCGGCGGCTTCTTTGATTCTGTCATTGACCGTTACAGTGACGCCTCGCAGTTCTTTGGTCTGCTGGTCTATTATGCCCGCGGAGACCGCTTCTTCTACGTCGTGCTTACCGCCTTCGTAATGGTGAGCGCGATTATGGTCAGCTACACTCGTGCCCGGGCGGAATCTTTGATCGGCTCTTGCCGCGTGGGATTCCTGGAGCGTCCGGAGCGGCTGGTTCTCGTGATTATTGGCGCATTGTTCAATCGGATGGCGCCAGTACTCTGGTTGATCGCAGTTCTTTCCACAATTACCGTCATCCACCGCATGCGTTACACATGGACTCGCACGGAAGGTGTGGACGCGCTCCCGGCAAACGCTGGGCAAGCCGCGTAAACACTGTTCGATGACACCGATGTAAGTCAAGCGTATTGTTTGTAGATGCTCTTGTATGTACTCGGCCTCTTAATTACCTACCGACATTGGGTGATTGGCGGGATTTCACTCGGCTAAACGCGCTGATGTTCCGCTCGGCACTGAAGGGGAAGGTATAGGTTGTGCACGGGATCTCTAATTTAATCCTGATATGCACCGCCATTGTGAGCGCGATAGCGTCTTGGATACTCGGAATACGGATGCGCCGCCGCATTAAACGAGTGCTCGGTGTAGATGTACAGAGCGAATCCGAACTCACCTCCATCAACACCTGGATGAAGGTGGAAGATGCGGAAGAACGTAGCAAGGGAGGCAAGCTCCAGTGAAACTGCTGTCACACGGTCGAGTGGCTAGTCAGCCATTAGGGTTCGATTGCCTCGCCTCCGTAGTCACTCGACATCGCAACATCTGCTTTGAGACTGGCGCTTTCTGCGCTATGCTACTTTGAGTGACAGACGGCTTCTAGTATCCAATTGCATCAGCCCCGAGTGACTATCGGGGCTGTTCTATTTCCTGAGGAATGTTTGCCTACGAATCCTGTTCTGGTTATCCATGGTGGTGCCTGGGCTATTCCTGACGACATGGTGGAAGCGCACCTTAACGGGGTTCGTACTGCCATCGCAGCGGGTTGGCGTGTACTGGATGGCGGTGGATCCGCGCTCGATGCGGTCGAAGAGGCAGTCGTCGTTATGGAAGATGACGACACCTTCGACGCCGGGCGTGGCAGCTTTCTGAACCGCGACGGAAAAGTTCAACTCGACGCTTTAATCATGGACGGCGCGACCCTGCGCGCGGGCGGAGTCGGCTGCGTGGAGCGGATCGCCAATCCGATTCGCGCGGCTCGCAAGATCCTGAGCGACAGCCCGCATGTCTACTTCGTCGCGGAAGGCGCCGAACGTTTTGCCGCCGAGCACGGCATCGAACTGTGTAAGAACGAAGATCTTATTCTTCCGCGGGAGATCGAGCGGCTGCGCGAATTTCAGTCCCGTTCTGCTGGATCCGAGAACGACATCTTTTCGGCAACCATCTCGCACGATACAGTTGGCGCTGTCGCGCTCGACCAGCAAGGCAATATCGCTTCCGCCACCTCGACTGGCGGCACACTCAACAAGGCTCCGGGTCGACTCGGCGACTCTTCATTAATCGGATGTGGCTGCTACGCCGACAACAAATCGGCAGCAGCTTCCACAACAGGATGGGGCGAACCGATCATGAAGCTCGTACTCGCGAAATGGGCCGCTGATCGCGTGGCTTCGGGTAGTCTTCCAGAGTGGATTGCGGCAGAGGCGATCAACTACCTGGAGTCGCGTCTTGGTGGTCACGGCGGCATGATTCTGCTCGACGCTGACGGAAATTTCGGTATCGCTCACAATACTCCGCGTATGGCATGGGCTGTTAAGACTGTGAATGACGAGAGTTCCGGCGTGCGGCGCTGACTATTTTCTGAGATCTGCGTCCTTGGGACGCGTGACTAAGCAAGTTCTCCCCTGCGGTTCTCGCTTGAATAACCATCCTCTGCTGATGTAAAACGCTGCGGGCCTTCCTTTTCTAATAAACATGCACGCTTTGGTTAAGCCTTCGATGCGTTCGGAGTGCGTTTTGTCTCGCCCGCCGAAGTCACCGGAGATGACTCTCGCCACCACCGGAGACACTTTATGACAATGCGGAAGCTATTCTCGCGCTCACTATCACTTTTGTTGCTGATCTCCTTCTCGTTCCTAGCGTCTTTACCGCTGACCCCTCTTGCTTTGGGCCAGGGATCTGCCAGTGGCGAACTGCGTGTCATTGTGAAGGACCCGAGCGGCAAGATGGTAACGGGCGCCGTTGTCACGGCTCGTGATTCAAGCAAGGGTCTGGAAAGAACTGCGACAGGAAATGAGACGGGGGAGTACACCATTACGGCATTGTCTCCTGCCACTTACTCGGTGATTGTGGAGGCAGCGGGTTTCGCCAAAGCGACGTCTGAGCATGTCACTATTACAGTCGGCCAGACGGCTGAACTGCCAATCGCGCTTTCGCTCGCAAGCACCAAAGAGACGATCAACGTGACCTCCGAGGCGGAGCTCATCGAGACACAACGTACCGCGACGACCGATACCATCAATCAGCAACGCATCGACAATCTTCCTATTAATGGACGCAATTACATCAACTTCACGCTGACTGATTCGCAAGTCGCACGCGACAACGCTCCGAGCACTGGCGCCGCTCCGACCTCCGGGCTCAACATGAGCGGACAGCGTGCGCGCTCGAACTTAGTTAACGTGGACGGCGCCGACGCGACTGACAACTCCACCAATGGCGTGCGCTCAACAGTGTCGCAAGAAGCGGTGCAGGAATTCCAGATCATCACGAACAGCTACGCGCCAGAATATGGCCGCGCTGCTGGTGGAATCGTCAACATCATCACCCGTTCTGGATCGAACGAATTTCACGGCGACGTTTTCGGATATCTGCGGAATCGGAACTTCCAAGCCGTAAACCCGTTCAGCACTGTGCCCGATCCCGCCTACACGCGTGTCCAAGCCGGCGTATCTTTCGGTGGACCTATCAAGAAAGACAAAACTTACTACTATTTTTCTTATGAAATCACGCGGCGCCACGAGACTGGGTTTTCTGATATTGGAGCAAATAATTTCGGCCTGGTTCCCTTCGATACTAGTCGTGTCGGTTTGCCATTTGGCACCTTGCAGCTGACACCAAGCCAGATCGGATTTCTTACCAATCCGACTGTGCTAGCAACCGAGCAAGCCAGTCAGGCCTTTGCCCAAGAGGTAGGCGCTTACGCTTTTCTAGCTGGAGCTTCGTCCGGCATGGCCGTCAAGGGAGTGTGGCCGACCTCGCTGACCGGGTTCCCGGGAATCAGTGGGTTCGCCAGCACTTGCTCATCACCACCATGCTTTGTGCCTGCGTCATATCAATCCCTGAGTTCACAGACGGGCAATTTTCCCGTGTTTGAGGGAACGAGCCTGTATTCGCTGCGTCTCGACCATAACATCAATAACAGCAATCGAATAATGCTGCGGGGCAACGTCAGCCCGAGCACGATCAATGGCATTGAAGTTAGCGGTCAGGATCAACCGTTCGGACAGAACGCTTATTCCCGGACTTCACAACAAACTTACCGCGATGTGAGCGGCGTCATGGAGTATACTTCGACGCTCGGCAATAACAAGGTGAATGAGTTTCTGTTTCAATATGCGCGTCGCGGACTTGCTTATTTTTACAATACGCAAACTCCCGGAGGGTCCGATCCCGCCGTGAACATTCCCGGCTTCGCCTATTTCGGACGGGAGCCTTACTCCTATATTCAGCGCACTGAGCAGCGTTACCAGTTCACCGACAATTTCTCCTGGACCATGGGTCGTCACAATACGAAGTTTGGCGTGGACTTCAATTACATCCCGATCACCGCCACCTTCACCGTGAATTACGGCGGGGTGTACGACTTCGGGAGTTTTAGCTCTACGAATTTGGGCTTTGTCACACCCGCAGGGTTCCCTTCATTCCCCGAACTATCAGCCGTACAGGCGTACGGGGCAGGACTGCCCGGTGACTTCATCCAGGGCATCGGCAATCCGCACGATTCATTCAACAATAAGGCTCTAGGCGTGTTCTGGCAGGATTCCTGGCGCGTGCGCCCCAATCTCACTTTGAATTATGGTCTGCGCTACGACGTTGAGTTTGCGCCGAAGTTTACTTCACCGGACCCACTGGCGCTTGCTGGGTACAACTTCCTTGGGCTGCAGAAAGGGATTCAGACTGACACCAACAACGTGCAGCCGCGCATTGGTCTGGCCTGGGATCCTAAAGGGGATGGCAAGACCGTGCTTCGCGGTTCGTACGGAATTTTCTACGATCACCCGCTGCTAGGTTTGTACTTTTTAGGCGATGCTTCGGATGGATCGAAGTCCGGACAGCTTGCCTTCGCCGGGACCTCGCCTTGCACCGTGCCCGGTGATCCTGGGAACCTCAATGCTATTCCTATTTTCCAGGGAACCCTCGTTAATCCAAGCTTCCCGCAGTGCGCGCCTTCCCCGATCGGCCCTGTGAACGCCGCATTGGGATATCTGCCTAATCAGCAGCAATTTCAGGCTTTGAATTTTCCGCAGTCGGTGTTTCTAAATCAAAATTATCTGACCACTACGCCTCTCGCGATTGGGTTCCAACCGTTCGGATATCCGCAGGCCAAGAACTTTGTCTATGCTTATTCGCAACAGGCGAATTTAAGCATTGAACGCGACTTGGGCGGCGGCTTCGCGCTAAGCCTGGCCTATAACTTCAATGGCGGACGCCACCTGAACCGGCCCATTAACGCCAATACGATTCGTGGAGACTTGTTGGTGAAAAACTTCAATGCCGCGACAGCCGCGGGAACCGGGGCTGCAAGCCCGTTCACAGTCAGCGGATGCGGGGTAACGCCAGGAGGCGTCCCATACGTTCCTGCTTCTCTGGTGAATTTCTTCCGGCCTTCCGGACTCAATGCTTCGGTCGCGAATTTTATCTTGGCTACCCAAGGTGCAGCGGGTGCGCAATGCGTAGGCCTGGCACAACAAGTTCTGCAGGCCGAGGGTCTGAATTCAAAGTGCGATCCTACAACGCTCGCCAACTGTGTTCCATTCGGCGACATGGACGCAAACTACTCTAACGGTACTTCTGTCTACCATGGTTTCACCGCTGATTTGCGCAAGCGCTTTAGGAGCCACTACGAGTTCCGAGCTTCCTATACTTGGGCGCATGCGATTGACGATTCCACCGACCTGCAATCTACCCTCACTCCGCAGGATAGCTATTATCCTGCCCTAGACCGCTCAAATTCTACCTTCGATCAACGCCACCGTTTAGTTTTCAGCGGTGTTTATCAGACAGGAAGGCTTACAGGTAGCGGCTTCGCGGGAAAACTTTTCAGCAACTGGACTTTTGCACCCATCCTTGAAGTCGCTTTTGGACGGCCGTTTAACATCATCACCGGGAACGGCGACAACTTCCAATTGTCATCGCTAACCAGCCGTCCGAATACGACTGTCGACCCCGCTTGCGGCAATGTCTATCACAGCAAATACTCGCCAACCGGAGTTCTACAAGAGCCTTGTATAAATGGATTTGTCGCGAGTCAAGCTACACCGGCCCTTTTGCAGTTGGACGGAAATCTGGGACGCAATGCCGGTATTACTCCATGGACGGTCTTCAACGACCTGAGGGTCTCCAAGCGAATTTACTTCGGTGAACGATTCAACATGGATCTGATTACCGACATGTTCAACATTGCTAACAAATACAACGTGGCTGCTGTAAGTCCGCTCTTCAGCAATGCTGGCTTAGCGACGGCAGCATATGATCCAAGGCAGTTCCAGTTTGCATTGAAGTTGAATTGGTGAGCAGGCTCTGGGCGCTGGGCTTTAGGCGCTAGGTTCATCTACTAGCATAGAACCGGAAACTCAATCGAGGAGCTAGCGCCTACAGCCCAGACCGTATTGAGAATTCATGCAGCGGCGGTCTCCGCACGATAGCATCGAATCAGTCCGTTTAGTAACCGCCCAGCTTCTGCGGCATTCAAAGCGAGTGCTCGGTTCTGTTTGTCATTTAGATATCCCAGGCGTTCAGCAATTGCCAGTTGTGTTTGCACCTCATACAACGATCCTCGCGCGTGGTTCAAGAACTGGAGTAGCTCTTTGTCCGATGCTCGGCCCTTGCCTTCTGCGATATTGCTGGCAACTGATACGGCTGCTCTTCTGATCTGGCTTGTGAGACCATACTTCTCTCCTTCGGGGAAGGAGCGCGTGGCTCGATAGATATCCAGAATCAATTCCATCGCAACCTGCCACGCCTTAAGATCTTCGTAAGTACCGCTCATACCTAATCTCCTGCAAGTCAAGACTCTAAAGCCTGATCAATTTTCAAGCAGTGATGAATGTCACATCCTAAAAAGCTTTTGTGCACAGCAGGACAGGTTTAGCTTTGGCAGTAACGCTCTCGGGAACCTAGAGCCTAATGCCCAGAGCCTAGAGCCTGCTCTTTGCGCTACACTCTTTCTTCACCCATCCTTGGCGATTGCCGGAGCTTTACCCTTCCATGTCTGACGCTTACATTCCCACTCCGAGGACGCGC
>JAOAPG010000333.1 GCA_025462785.1 Acidobacteriaceae bacterium | reverse complement strand
GAGTAGCGATGAAATCCGCCCGCGAGCTGATCGTAAACGCCGCCGCGAGCCATCTTTTCCAGCGTCGTCACAAATACATGGCGTAACTGCTCGTCTCCCGAACGCACATATTGATCAATTAACAAATCGAGCACAGCCGGATGAGGAAACTTCGGCGCATTGCCAAAGCCGCCGTTTCTCTCATCGAACATTCCCACCGCCGATTTCACAATGGCCTCAATTACGCCAGGAGAGAAATCGCCGCTTCCCGCGCTGTGCGATTCGGCCTGCGCAATCGCGCCTTCCACCATCTTCGCCTGATCGACTACATCGCCATTCTTTTCTCGATAAGCGTCCGAAATCGACAGCAACACCCGCTTGAAACTGGGACGCCCATAATGATCTTCAGGCGGAAAATAAGTGCCGCCAAAAAACGGCTTGCCGTCAGGAGTAAGAAAAGCAGTGAGAGGCCATCCACCCTGGCCACTGATCGCGCTCACCGCAACCTGATAGCGGCTGTCGATGTCCGGCCGCTCATCGCGATCTACTTTCACCGCAATGAAACGTTCGTTAACGATTTCAGCAATAGCGGGATCTTCGTAAGACTCGCGATCCATGACATGGCACCAGTGACACCAGACGGCTCCAATGTCGAGCAGCATGGGCTTGTTCTCGCGTTGTGCAGTGGCAAAAGCCTCCTCACCCCACTCATGCCATCGGATAGGCTGGTGCATAGCGGAACGAAGATAAGCAGAAGAAGCGCGGGAGAGGGAGTTGAGAGTCTGCGTAGTCATGACACGTCCAGTTTACAGTTATCGTTCGTGGAGTTCATTCCGCGAACTTGGAGGTGTCCAGCCTAAATCCGACACTCTGGGCTGTCGTGCCAGCTGTTTTGCAATCTCGCAATACAAATCCACGGCGTCATTCACCTGCTTCTTTTCGATGTACTCGTCTTCCGTGTGCGCCACGTGAATCGATCCCGGACCTACCAGCAAAGGTTGACCCCAATTGCTCAGCGCTGGAATATCTGTTGTGAAAGCCGCCGTCATCGTGCGCAGGCCGTCCAGCGTACGCAAACGAACAAACGGAATCTCCAGGGTGACTTCCGCTTTCGCGAGTCCCTGCACCGCTTCTTGGATCTGACTCTTCAATCCTTCAGACGGTCCCACTAGTCGATAAAGCAATTTGGCCTTCGCGTGATCAGGAATCACATTCGGGGCGCGCCCGCCTTCAATCATTCCAATGTTCAACGTGCACGGTCCGATCCCATCGGCAACGGGCAGCTTCATCGCACGCAGCCGATTGAGCGCCTCGATCAATTTATCGATTGCGGACTCGCCCAGCTCAGGATAAGCCGAGTGCGCCATGCGCCCTTCCGCGATTACTTCAACCCGCAGAGATCCTTTGGACGCGACCGCAATCCGGTTCTCGGTCGGTTCGCCATTCACCAGAAACTTCGAGCCACGTGTCTGCTGGTTGGCGACTTTCGCCCCCAGGCTGTCCCGTTCTTCGCCGACTACGAATAATAGTCCGACATGAATGCCTTCTTTGCGTAACCTGTCCGCAGCCGCAACCTGGGCCGCAATAATCCCCTTAGCGTCGCAGGACCCGCGCCCATAAATGCGATCTGCAGTTTCAGAGGAGGGGATGTAAGGCGGAACCGTATCCATGTGCGTGGAAAAAACAATTTCGGGCCGGGGCTGCTCGGGCGAAATCGCAAAAACATTGCAGCGCTGTCCCTCAACCGGCATTTTCTCCGCATGAAAGCCCATGAGACCAAGCTCGTGATGAATAAAATCGCCGGCCGGGCCCTCGTTGCCGGTGATCGATTCAATATCCACGAGCTGACGAGTAAACGAGACCACATCCATGACAATGAGAATACCCTAACCCTCGCCACGCGTTTGGACAGCCCCCCTGCTGTCCGTTTTGGATATCATTTTCGGTGCCGTAATGCCAGCGCGCTCACTGATCTAATTCGTTAGGGTTAATGGTGTGAACGGCTCGACTACTAAATATTTATCCGCATGAAGTAGAAGATAGACTTATCTATTTGCGAGGAGAGTTACTTTTGAACATTTGCTTGTGAACTGAAGCCACATTCTGCGCTTGTTCGAGATCAGACGGCGTGTAGTTTGGTTGCACAATTACGACATTGCCGCCAAGCTCTTTGATTTTACGTACGTCGCGATCGCGGACATTACTTTTCCATTTCATACCCTTCGGAAAATCCCCAGCAACGTATCGCCAATTCGCGCCGCTGACCCAGAACTGCTCGGATGCGCTGGCGTGTTTGAGGATCAAGCAAGCTGGCTTATCGACAGCTACGACTCCTTGTGACAACAAGAGGGCGAACATTAATTGGCGCATACAGCGGCAGAATGCACAAAATCGGCACGATCACGTAAGTACCTTTTGAGGTAAGCAAATTAAAAGCGAAACCGACGCATGGATCTTGCCATGCCACACGTTCGGCTGAGTCTTGATATTCTGAGTATTCGATTGACATGCACACGCATCCAGCATCGATCCGCTCTTTTTTTCTCGACGGTCCCGCCGGACGCCTCGAAGCCCTCCTCAACGCCGGCTCAGCGGACGCCACTCATGCCGCTGTAGTTTGCCACCCTCATCCGGTATTCGGCGGAACCCTGCACAACAAGGTTGTCTTTCACGCGATGAAGGCGCTGCACTGCTTCGGTTTTCCCGTGCTTCGCTTCAACTTCCGCGGAACCGGCTTGAGCGAAGGCCAGCATGACAAGGGCAACGGGGAACTCGACGATGTCCGCACCGCTCTCGATTGGCTCGATTGCGAATTTCACCTGCCGTTAATATTCGCGGGATTCTCCTTCGGAGCCGCCGTAGGATTGCGCGCGGCTTGTCCTGACGAAAGGGTGAAAGCGCTGATCGGCTTAGGTACTCCCGTCGCTGAAGTTGATAATCGGCGATATAGTTTCGAGTTTCTCGAGAGCTGCACCAAACCCAAGCTGTTTGTCAGCGGAGCCCACGACCAATACGGTTCCCCAGCCCAACTCGAAAAACTAGTTGAACCTCTGCCGGAGCCAAAGAAGTTGGTAATCATTGAAGGCGGGGATCACTTTTTTGAGGGCAGGCTGAAAGAAATGCGAGAGACGATTGAAGAGTGGGTGGCGGAGGTTCTGACCTGAAACCTTCCCCACCCACATCAGCTTTGACATCCGCGTTTCGCGCTCAATAACTATCGTGGAACCGAAGCATCTGCCCAAGGTTCCGCTCGCGCCCGTTGGGAAAACCGCACTGTAAGGCAAAGCCGTCTGTCTCTCGAAAAGTGCCAAACAACCGGTCCCACCATGTAATGTCTCCGTAGTTGAATCCGTGAAGATCAAGCTGATGGTGAATCGAATGATGTTCCGGTCGTTGCAAAAAGTAGCCCAACCAACGCGGGGTGCGTAGATTGCTATGATAAAAATATTCGCCCATGACCGCAAAGACGTTGAACCACGCCGCTCCTTGAACCGATGCTCCAAGCAGCGAAAAAAGCAACGCGCTTGAGATTATGGAGTCGGCGGCAATCTCAAGCGGGTGTTTGTAAAAGGCAGTTAACATCTCTATTCGCGCTGGACTATGGTGGATCTGATGGCAGACGCGCCAAAAAAAATCCACGTCGTGCCTGAGGCGGTGCCACCAATAGAAAACAAACGTTCCCGCGAACCAGCCCAGCAGTCCTTCGGTCCAAGGCGGCATGCGGCCGGATATGTGCAGCAAAGATTGGGCCTGAAGCCATTTATTCCACGCGACTCCAGCTAACAGGACGATGCTGAGCTGGCAACCATTCAAAAATGCGGCTCTTAGATACCATCCCGGTGATTCCGGCAGCTCTCTCCCGGGAAGGACACGTTCAAGAACGAAGAAGATCAGTGTGGCCGCCGCTATGATCGCAATCTGAATCATTTTGTGTCTCCCTTGCCCTGCTCCAAAATGCGGCAGAGTTGATGGCTTGAGCATAGGGTGCTTAGTTCTTGATTGCGACTTACGATGTGACACTCTCTTCAACTGTGACAGCCACCTTCCTCCGCACGTGTTAGCCATTCCCGGAATCGGAGTAAGCGGTTAGAATTTCAGGCTTGCAGATTTCGCTCAGCAAAGATAGTGCGGTTCCGCTGCATCAGCAGCTAGCGGAACAGATTGTATTTTCGATTTCCACGGGGCAGATACGGGCCACTCGGCAACTACCGAGTGTTCGCACACTTGCCCGAAATCTCAAGATCCACCACAACACCGTAAGTAAGGCTTATCAGGATCTGGTCCGTCGAGGTTGGCTCAAACGGCAACGCGGTGCTCGTCTTTCGGTTGGAGCAGCGGCCCACCAGCACCCAAAGACGATTGACGCGAACCTGGACGAATTGATCAATCAAAGTATCCGTTGCGCGCGCGAAATGGGCTTTCCTTTACAGGCTCTTCGCGACAAAGTTCTGGAACGTCTTTGTGAACAGCCGCCAGATCACATCCTCGTTGTGGAGCATGAGCCCGAACTGCGCCAGATTGTTCAGGCGGAGATCTCTTCGCGGATAGCAAAACCTGTCGTCACCTGCACGCCCGAAGAACTGGCGAAGACTCCTGAATTATCGATAGGCGCCCAGGTCCTTGCCCCCGAGTATCTCGTCCATCTGTTGAAACCACTATTGTCACAAAATCAACGCTGTGGGCTTCTGACATTTTCCGGAATAGACGAACATGTGGCCTTGATCCGTGGACTTAGGAATCCGTCTGTCATTGGCATGGTATCCGTTAGTGAAGCCTTGTTGAGAACCGCCCGAAGCCTACTCGCTTCCGTCCTCGGCCAGCGGCACACCCTTCAGGAATGTCTCGTTACCCGAAAAGGAAGTCCTGATATGAGAGGGGCAGACGTGGTGTTTTGCGATTCCTTAGCTATGCCTGTCGTCCGCTGCCGAAATAAAATTCATTATCGGCTGATCGCCCCAGCATGCTTGGAGGACCTCGAGGCGATATTTGAACCTTCTGTTTTGGAGAACAACCCGCCAACTGTTGCAAAGTCTCAGCGCAAACAGTCTGGCAATACCTCGGCTAAACGCAAAACTGGTGGCCGGCAGAAAGCTTTGATCTAAAAGTTCGTTTCTATCAGAAATCATTTCGTCTACAATGTTCTGCAACGAACCTCTTACGGAGTTCACATGCGACCACACAGGACCGTGTTCATAGCCACATTGATTCTTTTCGCCTCGTCAAGCATCGTTTCAGCGCAATCCAAAGAGCCCGGTTCCGATGGCTTGTTAGCTCGACTTTCTTACAACGGCGCATCCTCAGTGTTCGACCGGGGAACGCAAGAAGGCTATCCGCAATCCTGCTTTGCTCTGTATCGCGATGGGTACTACCAAATGTTGCGGACGACCAAGGGCATCACTGAGAGCTTTCAGGGAACGTTATCGCACCATGAGCTTTTGCATCTTGGCAGGATGCTCAAGGATCTCGATTTCGACGGCAGCCGCGGCGGCGTTGTTCTTCAAGGCGCAGAACGGTTTGTGGCGGAGGTTACGCGTCAGGGTGATACTGTTCACCATGTCTGGATGAATCCTGACCACCAGCGTCCATTCCCAGATTCAGCGGTTCGCATTATCAACTGGCTACAGGATTTTCAGGGTGAAGGTGCATCCCCGCTTACATTGCGCGAACTCAGCGAACATCCAATTTGTCCGCCAGCGTCAGAAAAGCCCGTACAGCCGGTAATCGCTGACTTACGCTGATCCTTGGCCAGAAAGTAAAACGTCATTTCGGAACGATCGCTTTAATCTCATTTGAGTATTTGCTCTCCCGTCCGTTTACCATCGCAGTGACTACGTAGAAGAACACTGCTCCAGCGGGCACGGGAGCATCTTTGAAGGTTGGCGTAGAACTGGTCCCGATTTTCTGATATTGCGATCCGCTCACCGTGCTTCGGTATATGTAGTAAAACTGGGCTCCAGGCGTGGGCTGCCAGTTCAAAGTCACGGAGTGTCCGGAGGTCTGCTTCTTGACTTGATCGCTCTGCGTCTGAACCGGGCTGGATGAGAATCGTGCGATGGCAAGCGCAAGAACGACTCCGGCTAGAACGATTGCTATCCTTGTGCTTGTCTTTCCCATGTTGTCGAGTTTCGAGCTCTCGGTATAATTCTCGCATGCGCGCCAACCGTGACCGTCTTGCCGTTGAGATGCGCATAACCGCCCGCCATCTTTTCAAACACGCACTGAAGGAATCCAGCATCGACAAGGCATTTCGCCGGCATGTTTCCTGCGAACGCGGAGTCTTGCGCATTCGCGAAGACCTCTACGACCTCAACTCTTACGCCCGCGCGTTCGTGGTCTCGGTCGGCAAAGCTGCGCATACCCTCGTCACCGCGCTTGGGATGCAGGCAGGAGATCGTTTCGAAGGCATTGTCGCAAGTTCGACTGATCCTGTTTCACACGCGAGAGGGTTCCGTTACTTTCGCGGCGGACATCCCATGCCCAATGATGAATCCATTCGCGCTGCACAGTCCGTGCTGAAGTCGCTGAATGCGCAGAATGCGTCATCGCTCGTGATTTATCTATTGAGCGGCGGAGGATCGTCGATGATTGAAAAACCGCTCGAGGACCAAATTTCGCTCGACGACCTTGTCACGACTTACCAAGCTCTGGTGCACTCCGGCGCGCCCATTGCGGAGATCAACGCTATCCGCAAGCATCTCTCGGCGGTTAAGGGAGGGAAGTTGGCGCGCGCTGCCTATCCGGCGCAACAGGTTTCGATTCTCGTCTCCGATGTTCCCGACAACATGCCGGACGCTTTAGCTTCCGGCCCGACCATGCCGGATTCGACCACTGCCGAGGATTGTTATGCGATTGCGGCGAAGTACGAGATGCTGAAGCTGTTTACGAAGACCGTGCGCGAGCTGTTCGAACGCCGGACCCTTGAAGAGACGCCGAAGTCGGATGATCCCGCATTTCATCGCTCGCGCTGGTCGACAGTCTTGTCGAATGCGTCGCTCTTCGAAGCCATCGAACCGGAAGCGGAGCGCCATGGTTTCTTAGTCGTGGTCGACAACAGCTGCGATGACTGGGATTACGAAAAGGCAGCCGACTATCTCCTCCACCGGTTGCGCGAGCTCCGAAAAAAATCCGAGCGAGTGTGCCTCATTTCAGGTGGCGAAGTAACGGTCAAGGTTGTAAACGGTGGAACCGGCGGACGCAATCAACAATTCGCGCTCGCCTCCGCGCAGAAGCTTGCCGGAGAGAACGTGACGATCCTCAGCGCGGGAACCGATGGCATCGACGGAAATAGCTTAGCGGCGGGAGCCGTCGTGGACGGTACGACGTTAGAGAGAGGGAAGGCGCAGGGGATGGATGCGAGTACCTATCTGAGCGCCTTTAACGCGAACCCCTATTTCGAGAGGCTGGGCGATGCGGTCATGACAGGCCCGACCGGAAACAATTTAAGGGACTTACGAATTTTGCTTGCCTACTAACAGCTTCAGGCTATGGTTGTGCTGAGCCGCCCGTTTGCAATAGTCACGCCGCGAGAAACCTACAACGCCTAGTGCGAGGCCGGAAACAGGACTTCCTACGTTCGCTGCTCCGTTGGTCGCCCTTTCGGGGTCATCCGGAAGTTCTCATGCGCCAGCAAGCCTCTAAACTGCCACAGCGTTTAAATTATCTCTGAGATATACAAGCCGCGACTTAGAAAAATCGCGTAACGCCCTCTTCCATCACTACCACCCGATCTTCAATTCCCGCCGTCTTTGCTTCTTCTTCAAGCAGTTGCAGCGGTTCGTCCATTGGCTCGTGCGACAAACGAAAAGTTCCGTAGTGCATTGGGACCATCCATCGCGATTTCAAATCCAGGAACGCGCGGGTGGCATCCGACGGATTCGTATGTACATTGCGGAACGACGCCGGATTGTAAGCGCCGATAGGCAGGAGCGCGAGTTCCGGCGCAAGCCGTTGACCGATTTCGCTGAAGCCAGAAAAATACGCCGTATCGCCTGCATGATAGACGGAGTGCTTATTGTCCCTGAGCACATAGCCGCCATAGCCGCGATGGGAGTCGCGAATGATTCTTGCCCCCCAGTGTCTCGAAGGCACATGTGTGATCGTGAGTCCGCGATGGCGGTAGTTATTCCACCAATCGAGTTCCACGACTTCATTGAATCCTAAATCTGAAACCAGATCCATCACGTGATGCGGCACTACGATCGTCGGCGATTTTCCGTAACGACGTTCCGTCTGTTGCACAATTGCGCGGAGTGAAGGACGGTGCAGGTGATCGAAATGCGCGTGGGTCACGAGTACCAGATCAATTGCAGGCAGGTCGCGCAGCTTCATTCCCGGTTTGCGCAAACGCTTGAGGACAAAAAGCCATCGGGCGAAATTCGGATCGATAACGACGTTCTGTCCGCCGATCTGCAGAAAAAAACTGGCGTGACCAATGAAGGTGACGCCCAGCTCTCCATTTGAAACTAATTTCGGCTTATGAGTTTTTCCGATGCGGGGAGTTGTGGCAGAGTGGCGGACGAGACGTCCAAACTCTTTTGCTCGCCTGCGAAGCGCAGGATCCTTAAGGCTAACCTTTACCATCCGTTGCGGGCCTAAATCCGATGCCGGATTTCACTTTGAAAAAGAAAATATGATGAAGCGTGTGCCCTGAGAAGCTTCTGCTCCCAATCGCTGAGCAATGTCGCTGGTCAGTGTGTATGTATTTTAGTCGCAATTGGCGCCGATTGCTTAACCGTAATCGCCGCAGTCAGTGCTAATCTTTATTCAGTCTGATTTGTATCCAGCTGCCAAGCGAAGTCTTTAACCTGAAATTCACAACCCGTAATTGACAATCCAATTAGCCAGCAAGTTCAATGCAAAATCAGACGAAATATTACATCAAAAAAGATCAGATGAAAGAGGAGCGAGCGATATGCGAGTTGCTTTCTTAGGTTTAGGAATCATGGGACGCCCGATGGCGGCGAATTTAGCGAAAGCCGGACACGAAGTCACCGTCTGGAATCGCTCGCCAGGCAAGGATGTGGAAGGCGCACGGACAGCGGCGACTCCGGCCGAAGCGGCTCAAGGGGCGGAAGTGGTTTGGATGTGTGTTTCTGATACGCAAGCGGTTGAAAACGTTCTTTTTGGCGAGAACGGCGTGGAAAATTCGCTCACCCCGGGAATGACGATTGTCGACTCCAGCACGATTGCTCCCTCCGCAACTGTGAAATTTGCCGAACGTGTTCGCGACCGCGGAGTTCACTATGTCGACGCTCCCATCACTGGTTCCAAAGTTGCCGCTGAGGGCGGCACTTTGATTTTTATGATCGGAGGCGAGGAGGCTGCTATCGAAGGACTTAAGCCATTGTTCGCCGCCATGGGGAAGAAAATTTGCCGCATGGGCGACACCGGAAAAGGACATGCCGCCAAGCTGGCGATGAATCTACAAATTGCTTTGATTTATGAGGGATTTGCCGAAGGTCTAACGCTGGCGGCGAAGTTGGGAGTCGATGCCGCAGACTTAATCTCGCTGATCAATGCGACCATGGTCCGCTCGGGTGTGGTTGAATACAAAGCCCCCTTTGTCCTGAAACGTGATTTCACGCCGAATTTTCCGCTCAGGCTCATGCATAAGGACATCCGGCTCGCTCTCGATGCCGCTAAGGAAGCCCGCGTCAAACTGCCTGGTCTTGAAACTGTGGAAGAAATTTATGATTTGGCGATGGAGGAAGGCCAGCAGGACCTCGATTACGCAGCCACTTTGACGCTTCTGGAAAAGTGGGCAGGCGTTGAGGTGAAGAGCGCAACCTAACGCTCGCGAAGCGTCCTTTAGGTGATTTGTTTCTTGAACATAAGTCCAACCTTAAAAGCAATTCCAACTTGGAACGAATGGTGACCGCAGTAACAACTCTTTCGAGCTCTATTACATAACTATTACACGCGACAGTAAATACGCCTGTTAATTTAGTCGATAGTAACGAGATCGGAGGGGGCCATTTTCATGCAACTGGAAGCGTTGAACCGGAAGGCAGCTGCTGCGGGCGAAATTAACTGGGTTACAGCAATTTTTATGGGTTTGTTCCATGTGGGAGCAGTCGCCGCACTTTTCTTTTTTACCTGGAAAGCTTTACTGGTTTCGATGTTCTTGTGGTGGGTTTCCGGAAGCCTGGGCATTGGGATGGCCTATCATCGGCTGCTCACGCATCGCGGATATAAGACTCCCAAATGGGTGGAATATTTTCTGACCACTTGCGCGACCTTGGCGCTTGAAGGTGGACCGATTTTCTGGGTAGCCACGCACCGCATTCATCACAAATATTCTGATCTGGATGGCGATCCGCATTCTCCCATTGACGGCAAATGGTGGGCGCACATGGGCTGGATCCTGATGGGCAAGTCGATGCACCACGACACGACCACGCTGGCAAAATTTGTGCCCGATCTCGCCAAAGACAAGTTTCATGTCTGGATCACCAAGTATCATTACGTTCCCATGATCGTGCTGGGACTGGTTCTGCTGGCCATTGGCGGCCTGCCATTCCTGATGTGGGGGATTTTCATGCGGACCGTGGTTGGCCTGCATGCCACTTGGCTGGTGAACTCCGCGACGCATAGCTGGGGAACGCGGCGTTTTACCACGCGGGATTTGTCTACTAATAGCTGGTGGGTGGCGCTGCTGACCTTCGGAGAAGGCTGGCACAATAATCACCATGCGCATCCGGTATCGGCACGCCATGGATTGCGCTGGTACGAAATCGACATGAACTGGTACGGGATCTGGGCGTTGAAGAAGCTGGGATTAGCCAAACAGATTTACTGCGTAAAGATCGAAGAGTTGAGGCAGAAGGAAGAAGAACTCAAGGCAAGAATCGCAGCAGGAACGGCAATTCCGGAGCCGGAGTTGGCCTCGGTTTAGAGCTGGAGGGCTTCAATGTGAAGAGCACGCCTTTTCGGGCGTGCTTTTTTATTGAAGTGAGCAGGGTTACTTTTCTCCTGTCCGAGACGACGTAACTCCTGCTGCAAGTCGCAAATCCTGGATACGCAAGAAAAGTATACGTGGGCTGATCGGAGACTCTTCGAATCCAAACTTCTTCTGATACCATTCCTTGGCTCTACCGTTCAATGCATCAATCACGACTGCTCTCAAGCCTGCGATCTCCGCAGCGCCCAGTATTCGGACGAAAGCATCTTTCATGAGTGCTTGCCCGAGCCCTTGGCGCTCTTCTCGTTTATCTACAGCTAGCCGAGCGATTTTGATAATTGGCACCGAAAACTGTGGGGGCATACCTGATCCAACGTCGGGAGGGCATTCCTCAAGCGCAATCTCGCCGTAAACCAGAGAGTAATAAGCAATGATCACGTTTCCTCGAAGAAGAACGTAAGTCTGCGTGGAATCGACAATTTGATTTTTTAGTGCATAGCGCTTCAGCCAGTCGTTAAGAGCATGCTCAGTACACTTAAACGGCTTGGTAACGTGCTCGGTTGTGAGTTTTTCGACCTGTAAGATGTCTGCCATGAAGAGTTACTTTGGCTTTCGGGCAATCCAATCAATTCATAGTAGACATTTCCGAAATGCACGAGTTAAACATTGAAAATGCGTTTATGTGTCTGTACAATGTCTGTACAGGAGAATAGCATGCCCGAGCGAAAAGTTGCGTCGAGATTAAGAATTCATCCTCGTACGCGGCGTCTCAACATACGCGCCTCCGAGGAACAGGAGAACTTGATACGGCAAGGAGCGCAGGAACACGGCGAGAGCGTGACGGATTTTATGCTGCGCACGGCATGCGCGGAAGCTGAACACGCCCTCGCGGATAAGGCGCACTACGCGTTGCCGCCTGATAAGTGGGCTGCTTTTCTGCAGGCATTGGATCGCCCACCGGTTCTCAAACCGCAACTGCGAAACCTCTTTTCAGAAGCGAGTGTTCTGGAGCAGCGTAGTAGGGAGGGGAATGGTCGAAGAAAAAAGCTGTCAGCGTCGGCTTCTTCGTCCGCTTCCCGAAGATAGATGTGGAATGGAAGCGGGCTTAAGCGCCAGATCCTAAGCCGCTTTCTCCAACTCCTTGCGATTCCACTTTCCTAAATCTGCTCCTGCATCGTACGTGCTCTGCAGAAATTCCAACAATGTTCCCCTTGGCGACTTGGAATTTCGCACTTCGTCGTACATCAGGAAAAACTCTTTCATTCCCGGATCATAAAAAGCCTGTGCGGGGCTGACCGGATGCTGCGCGAACCCCTCTGGCTCGGGCGCCGCGTAGGCGTAGAAGGCTGCGTCTTTAATGTCGCCGCCTCCCGGCCAGAAGCCGGCGCTGATGCATTCGTGCGAGTAGGCTTCGCGCGTGATGGAATCGGCTCCTTCGCGTTCGGGCGCGCGGCGGCCAGAGAAGCGGGTCGTAGCCAGATCGAAGCTGCCCCAGAAGAAATGCACCGGGCTGGCCTTTCCAATGAAAGCTGAGCGGAATTCTTTTAAGACCGCATCGCAGCAAACCAGAGTCCGCCAGAAACGGTTGGCATACTCAGCATCGTAGGAGGCGTGCTGCGTGTCCTGGTCAAATGGGATCGGGTTTGGAATCTCGACTGGCATCCTCCAAATCTTCACGTGGATTCCGAGCGAGTCCAGCGCGCTCATGAACTCGTGATAGAAATCAGCCACTGAACGGGGCTTCAGTGCAAGCGCGGTCTCAGTATTGTGACTGGTCTGAATGAGGAGCTGGTGGTTGATGAAGTCGAATTGGACCTCGAAGATTTTGTCAGCGTAGGGGATCGCGGAAGTAGTGAGCCCGACGGAGTTGACGTAGAACGGGACCTCCCACCAATGATTTAGCCGTGGGCTGAGCGACAGCCGGACTTTGCCGACAATCTGCGTCCACATGTGAAGGGTGCTGTAGGTGTCCTGCCAGGCTTCGAGCGGGAGTTCAGGCCAGAATTCGGGAGTGAGGTGTGTGGTCATTGAGTTCTCCGCAGGCAACTAACGATCATTGCACAATATAGTCATAAGGGAAACAACTCAGCTTGTCGCGGTTAGGCGGCAGTATCTGAACGTGGCATGGATTTCCAAACGTGAATTGGTTCTGCTTCGTGCCTTGTTATAGGCGGGTACTCTGTAAGCACGTTCAAATCGCAGCTCGGAACGAATCATCGCCACATTAGATACCCAGTGTCCCACATGATGGTGTGCTCAGAATAGAAAGTCTAAAATACCTCCGCTGACCTCGCATGTCGTCGAGGAAATCGTTGTGGAATGGAAATTCAGTTCTTGGTCGAAAACTCTTTCTGGAAATAGTTGACGGCTACCCACTTCGGAGCGAAGTAACGAATTTCTCCGCCACGCAGCGTCTGCTCTCAGCGATGCGCGATTCGAATCGGTGACCTAGCGTCTAGAAGTCCACCGCCCACCACCTGTGCGCACTATTAATTTGCCATCAACGTTAGCTGCCGGACCCGCCGCATTGCCGCTAATTGCTGTGGGCAGTATCATGAACGTTATGAGTTTTGGGGAGACAATCTTTCTTTTCGTTTTGGCTCTGCTGGTCTTTGGGCCCAAGAAGTTGCCCGAGATCGCCCGCCAACTCGGAAAGATCATGAACGAGTTCCGCAAGGCTTCCAACGAGTTCCGTTCGCAAATCGAGTCTGAAATCTCCAACATCGACGCGGAACATAACAGGCGACTGATCCTGCCTCCGTCGGAAGCTCCGGGCGGAACGATGGCGACGCTCGAATCTCGACCGCCATTGGCAGGGGTAACCGAGCCCAGAAGTTCGGACATAGTTGTTCCGGAAACGCAGGTCTCAGAAACCCAAGTTTCAGAAACTCAGATCCCGGAACCTCATGCTTCGGACACTCGTGTTTCGGAAAGTCATGTTCCGGAAGTCCACGTTGACGACCAGCTTTCGTCCCATTCGACTCAAGAGTTAACCTCAGGGTCGGCTAAAGAGCCAACTCAGGAACTCGCTGCCGAATCTTCCCAGGAGCTGAACTCCGACTCAAAGGCGGCGTTGCCACATGCCTGATGTCACCGCTGAGCTGCCGAAGTCTGCTGAGGAGCCCGAGCAGGACAGCATGCCTGCAATGGGTTTCCTCGAGCATTTAGAGGAGCTACGCAAGCGCCTTTTCTATTCGATCATTGCCGTTCTCATCGGGTTCGGCGCGTGCTGGACTTTCCACGAAAAAATCTTCGAATACATGCAGCAGCCGATCATGACGGCGCAGCACAAGAAAGCTCTGAATGATCGATTGGACTAATTGAATCCGACCGAACCGTTCAACCTTTACTTGAAGATCACGTTAATGGTGGGATTGTTCGTTGCGTCCCCGTTTGTCCTTTACCAGCTATGGATGTTCATCTCGCCCGGTCTGTATCGTCACGAAAAACGGTACGTGATGCCGTTCATGTTCTCCACGATTGCGCTGTTCGTGGGCGGCGGCTACTTCGGATACAAGCTGGTGTATCCGCTAGCGCTGGACTTTCTGGTGGGCTTTGGCAAGCAATTTCAGCCAATGATTACCATCCACGAATATACGGATCTGTTTCTAACGGTGATCCTAAGCCTGGGTGCGATCTTCGAGATGCCGATTCTGATTTTCTTTCTGGCATTGATGGGAGTGGTGAGCCCGGGTTGGATGTGGCGCAACCTGCGCTATGCGGTGCTGGCGATCTTCGTGATTGCCGCCATTATTACCCCGACTAGCGACATCATGAATATGTGCATTTTGGCTGCGCCGATGATGGGACTCTATATTGTAAGTATTGGAGTCGCGTGGTTGGTGCATCCATCGAGTCGTAAGGCGAGGGCGGACCGAAAGGGATAATGAGGACGAAGAGGAACGCATCGCCCCGAAAATTCGGGTTCAGCCTGATTGTTTCAATGTGCTTGAGCCTGGGCGCTTGCGCACAGAAAACGGTCGAAGCGACAAAAACACCACAGCCGTCCGATCAGACTTCGGCTGCCCCGGCTACGAACTCCAACGCCTCAGTCGACTACGGTCCGGCTCCATCGTTCAACTCTGCTCGTTCGATGCAGTACGTCAAAGAGATTGTCGCTTTTGGTCCACGTCCTCTTGGCAGTGCCAATCACAAAAAGGTCGAAGACTACATCGTTTCGCACCTCAAAGGCGATGACGTGGAATCGGACGTTTTCACCGCGGACACACCGCAGGGAAAGTTCCCGGTGCACAACATCATTGCGAAGTATCCTGGCAATCGAGACGGCATCATCGTGATTGCTAGCCATTACGATACGAACTATCCTTTGCGGGATACAAAATATGTCGGTGCGAACGATGGCGGGTCTTCCAGTGCGCTTCTGCTCGAAATTGCAAACCAGTTGCGCGGCAGAAAACGCGAAGGCTACAGTGTGTGGCTGGTATGGGATGACGCGGAAGAGTCAATGCAGCTACCGTGGGTCGATTCGGAAAGCTTGTATGGCGTGAACCATCTTGTTCAGAAGTGGCGGAGTGACGGGAGCTTAAAAAAGTTCAAGGCATTCCTTTTGGCTGACATGGTTGGCGACGCTGACCTCAATATCGAACGCGATCAGGATTCTACTCCATGGCTCGAGGATCTCGTCGGACAGGCTGCGACGCGTCTCGGACATCAATCGCACTTTTTTGCTCGCACGATCTTCGTAAAAGACGATCACAGTCCATTCATGCAGGAGGGAGTGCCGTGCGCGGACTTGATTGACTTCGACTACGGCTACGGGAACGTTTTCTGGCACACACCTGCCGATACTGTGGACAAACTTAGTCCGAAGAGTTTGGAGATCGTCGGTAGCGTCATCTTGGAAACGGTGCAGATGTTGGACAAAAAATAAAACTACGCGGAAATAGATACGCTGGTTTACAGTTTTCCTCCTTGACATTGATGCTCAATTTCGACAACATCTGGCCGGGTCTGAATTGAACGAACTACTTTTCTGGATTTTCTTCAACTTTTTTGTCTTATTGGTGCTGCTCCTCGATCTTGGAGTATTCCGCCGCGGTTCTCATAAAGTTACGCTTCGCGAAGCATTGACCTGGAGTTTGGTCTGGGTGGGCCTTGCCGCAGGGTTCGCGGTGTTGCTCTACTTTTGGTATGGACCCAAATCAGTTCTGCAATTCACCACTGGCTATGTAATCGAGACCTCGCTCAGCGTTGACAATCTTTTTGTCTTCCTTTTGATCTTCCGTTA
Source organism: Acidobacteriaceae bacterium (assembly GCA_025462785.1). Lineage (GTDB taxonomy): Bacteria > Acidobacteriota > Terriglobia > Terriglobales > Acidobacteriaceae > JAOAPG01. The sequence goes on along the minus strand of JAOAPG010000333.1, from coordinate 140 downwards.
TTTTCGCGTGCCTGCCGCCTATCAACATAAGGTGCTGATCTGGGGAATTCTCGGCGCGGTCATTATGCGGGTCCTCTTCATTCTTGCCGGTGTCAGCCTTTTGCAAAAATTTGAGTGGATTATTTATGCGTTTGGAGCAT
>JAOAPG010000239.1 GCA_025462785.1 Acidobacteriaceae bacterium | reverse complement strand
ATTCGTCTTGGGCAGAGCGGGAGTCTTCCTTTCCTCTCAACCGGTTCTCCCATAATTTGGGTTCTCTCGATCCTGCACGCGCGCGTTGCACAGGGCGATCCGGATCGCTATGGGATGGCAACAGGAAGCATTCCGTGGAAGCGCGGCCAGTCTGATCGGCACCGGAGCATACGGCCGGCAGGTTGCCCACGATGCAAGAAGTACGTGATAAGGCCGCACGTCGAAAGATCAAGGTATTGATTCTGCCTACCGTGGAGATCATCGAGGCAATGAATCGAAATCTGAATGAAACGAATGCGATCCTGCATCTCACATGGTGAACGGCGATGTTGGCACGCAATCTCCGCATCGTTTCATTCAATAATCGAAGTCCGAACATTAATCAAATTCCACTCTTAACTCTACTTACACGATTTAACGGATTGAATCTGTCCACCGCTTGGTATTGCATCAAGCATGAGGGACGGGAAACCCGCGAGACACTGGCCATAATGCCTCTGCCGTTGTGCTTTTGCGCCTCTCGATGATGCCGTCGCGGTTTCTTCCGACCCAATTAAGAAATATTTCCGTCGCTCCCGCGACAGGTTCCTTTCACCTCCAGCCCGGAAAGGAGCGAGGATATGTTCACACGCGTAGTCGAACTCACGAGCAAATCAGGAAAATCCAAGGTGAGGGAACATCCATGCTGCTCGACATCCATCCGGGAAGTAGTCACCGCCGGCCAAAACTGGAGCGCTCAGTCTGGTGATCGACAGTAGATAGGGATCAAAATACCCGGATGGGATATCGGGCCCACTCAAGACCAGCCTGTCGCACACCAAGAGAATATGCTCCCGGCCGAACGCTACTGAGATCAACATCGACCCGCAGACCGGTAATGTGATCATGCACATGCGCGATCCCCCTCGCGCGCAAAAGCTGGTCGCCCGTATCAGTGAGGAGCCCGACATCGTAGGGCCCTTCTTTGCTCCCGATCGGAAGATCAATGAGCAAGTGCTTAGTGCTTCGAGGAATTTCCAGAGGTGCCTGACCAGCGTCAGCCTGGCTCTCCCCGCGAGCCACCGATCATCCACGTAAGATCCAAGACGGCTGTATCAGTCCTCCGTACGTTAAGTCAGGCCGATTGGTTCTCCTTCTTGCTCTCTGCAATCCGATGAATCTCCTGCGTCAATTCTTCTAGTCTGCGGTGACGGCTCTCGTGGTCGGCGACTTCTTGGGACCCTTTCACGCCCTTGGCATACTCATCCTCAAGTTGCTTCAGAACCGATATTTCTTGCAGGACGCTAACCATTTGATCGGAAGTTTCGCTCATCGTCCCCTCGCCTTGATCTTCTTGCGTGCGAGTAGATGATTGAACAGGTCTGGAGTTTGCTTACCTAGTAGGGAAGAGATGATTCCGACGATTAAACGGGTAGACCTGCCTTAGGAACAGCAACCCTACGCGACCCAGTAACCAGATTCCGCACTATGCTGAAACAATGTGGGAGACACTCACTGCTCGCCAAGGAGTATGTCATGTCCAAGACATTGATGCTTGGTCTAGCTCTTCTACTGTCGGCCACATGGCTGCAAGCGCAGAGCCAATATCCGCACACAGGCTCAAGTGAAAAAGGAGCTTCTAACTTCAGGCCAGACGACAGCACAGGGCTGCCTGCAGCGCTCGGATGGCAACTATATGCTGACTGATAACGCAGGAACCACGTATCAAGTTCAGGGTGATAGCTCAAAGCTCAGCGAACATGCCGGACACGAAGTGCAGATCATGGGAACCACAACATTGCCGAATTTCACAGCAACGACGGGCCGTTCACTTTCACGGCACAAGATCATACGGAGTTTGTCGATGCCTTTTATTGGATTGCACAAGATCGAGCGAACAAGATCATAATTCTGACAGGAGTGGGCGGCGAGTTTATTCCGTTGAAGGAGCGCATCGTTCGAGAAGTCGGCTACCGACTGTCGCTCGAAGCAGCATCCGCCGCCGACCTCGTGAAGGCAATGCAAGCCAACACAGAGCGTGCACCTTCCAAAGAACAAGTCGTATGACCGAAGAATCTCCACCGGCCATTTATCGTCGCCGGGCAAGACTCGAGAAGCAATGGGGGCTTGTCACGCGCAAGTCCATCGTGATTACCGGAGCCTCGAAGGGGACCGGCCGCGCCGCGGCCGATCCCTTAGTCGAACAGGGTCGGTCGGTTATAGGTGTTGCGCGCAGTTCCCCCCGATTTTTCCCAGGAGTTGTTATCGAAACAGACCTTGCAGACCAGAATCAGACTTATGCTCTCGCCAAGGACTTGGCCGACCGCGGAGACGTGTTTGGAATGGTTCAACAATGTGGGCGTCGCCAGGTACGAGACGATTGATGCCGTGGATTTCGAGGAGTTCACCCCCGGTGATGGATTTGAATGTCCGCCCAGCGTTGCAACTCACCCAAGCCCTGTTGCCAAACATGCGATCTGCGCGATTCGGACGCATCACCAACGTTACCGTTCGTAGAAAGAAATCAGTGACTAACGAGAAAAATTAACAGCAGTACACCCACCGGAATTCTCCCCTGTTGCCATCTCAACTCAAAGAACACTTCACTCCCCAATACGGGCAGGTAATGGGATCCAGAATCGCCTCTATGGCGATTCTGGAATCATTGCGGCGAGCTAATTTGGCTTTAGAATCTAGTCGCCGAATTTTTTGGCGATTGCGATACCTCCCAGTAATGCATTTTGGTCGCCGGTTTTTAATGGTCCGGAGAGCAAAACCGGATCTCCATTCGAACTGATCGTCCAAGAGCTCACAAGCGCGGGACAGTTGTTCGAAAAGCAATTGTTTTGATCAACTCCCCAGGTGTAGAGATAGAGCCCGGATGGATCTTCAACGATGGCCGGATACGCTAAGCCTCCTGTTTGGGTGTCATAAAAAGGGCCGAGACTACCAGTTCCGCTCATAATGTCGTTCCGCGTGAACCAGCCCTCAGCTGGAGCAGAATCCGTGGATGCATCTGCCGTCCAAACATAACGGCCCCGACTGTCGGCCAAGGCTGACTGCGGATTCAAGAACGGCGAAGCGTATCCGAAAGGGGATCCAGGCAGTGCTGTGAGAGCACCCGTGCCGTAGTTCACTGCATATCCATAAATCGAAGACGCGGCGACGGCATAGAGGTAATTTTTAGTTGAGGTGAGCGGGCCACCAAGATGCGCGTTGTTGGGCAAAGCGTATGGACTTCCCGGCACAGCGGAAAGACCGCCATTGTCGAAATTTATGCGGTAGCCGAAGATTTGTGTCGAATTGAAATTTTGATTGATGGCGTAAACGTACTGTCCGGTGAAATCGGTATGGACCCCAACGATGCCGCCGGAGAGTTGCACAATAGACGTGTTGAGCAAGGCGCCGGTGGAGCGATTGACCTTATAAGTCGAAACGGTGTTCGATCCGTGGTAAGCAACAAATACAAAGTTGCCATTTGGGTCGGCAATAATTTCGGCCGGCCCTTGGCCATTCAAGGAAACTACCCCGGGCATCATCATGAGTGCGCCGTTGTTTTGGTTGATCTGGTATGTGGTGATGCCTTTGTCACTTAAAGCATAGGCGAACCATCCTCCGGGATCGACGGCGATTGAGGTCACATTGGCGCCTGCAGGGAACAACGGTGGATGCCCACTGCCATTGGGATTCGTTAATTTTCCATCGTTAAACTGGAATTCCGCAACATTGCCCAACCTCTTGTTTGTCGTATAGAAATAACCTTGTCCCGACGTGGTGACGAATTGGTTGAAGGCGAATTTCAAAACGTGGCCGCACTTGTCGTAAGCCAAGACCGTAAAGTAGTAATTCCCTGGATTGACGTTCACAAATGCATTCAGTTGATTTGAGTGGACTGTATAGGGAGTGGTGTTATTCGCCGTGTACAGGCGCATGGCTGCGATTCCGGCAGGACAGGCGGGGTTCACCGCCGACGCAGCGAAGTGGTTCGGGACGTTGCCGACGGGGCCGTTCGGCATATACACAGTGACTCCTGCTGTCGAGTTTACAGTAATACTCACATTCGTTTTGGCGACTCCTCCGCAGTTATCCCACGCCTGTACGACGGTGTTGTAGCGGCCAGGTTTTAAATTAATGAAGGTTTCAATGTGCGCTCCGCTGGTGGTATACGCGCTGACGCCCGGGGCAGTGTAAATGCGCATGGCCGATATACCGAATGCACACGAAGGACTGGTTGCATAGGCTTCGTAGAACACAGGGGCACCATCAAAAGAACCGGTGCCCGGGGAAAGAACAACCAGCGTCGGAGCCGCTTGGGCCGTTAAAGCCAGAAAGAGTGGGATTGTGAGAGCGATTGAAGACGTGAGCAGACGTAACGGGTTCGTGAGCTTCAGAAACATACTTTCAAAGACCTCGCCCAATTGGCAGCTGGGTGGCTGGAGTTTGCAATTTTCACGATGTACTTACCAGAATCGAGGCACAATCGGGAGGAGACCGGAGACGGGTGGCGGAAATTGCGGTAGCGCAGCTACGTAGGCGGATGGAGGTTGAGAGCCGTAGGATAGCACCGATCCCGATTCCGTTTGTTGTATTTACTTCCTCATTCGCAATCTATTTGGACATCAATATGCCTTTGGCCCGCTCTATTTTCTGCGATGAGCGAGGTTTCCAGCGTAATAACCCGCGCACCTGTAAGTGGCTGTCCAATCAGAGTCTTTTTTTTCTGGCTCGGTCGTTACGAGAAGCCATGTTCTGAAGTACTTTGTTAGGCTCTGCCTGGGATACGTATGCTGGATGTACTACTTCACTTCTTGCATTTAAACCCAAAAAATTATGTCAAATCGTCAAAAATTAACGGTTGCGTTTTTTAGTATCTTAACCATTGGGTGCGCCTTCGCACAGTCCGCACCAACTTCATTCCCAAATGAAACCAGCGATTCCGGCCTCTACGAGTACAGTGCCTTTAGCGCGGGCAACGATTCCTCTGGAGGATGGTCCAGCGAAATGGACTCGACAGTCGGCTATGACTTCACCCGACATCTGGGCGTGAGCTTCGGCATTCCTCTTTATCTTCTGACTACCACCACCCAAACGACTCTGACCGGAACCCAGACAACGACAAGCAATTACGGTTCGCTTGGCGATCTCTTCCTTCGGCTAAATGCAAGCAAGGGTTCAGCTCCAATGAGCTATTCGACATCGCTTACCGGGACTGCTCCTACCGGTGACACCAGCACCGGCATCAGCACGGGGCGCGTAACTGCTAATTGGAACAACCGGATAGAGCATGGCTTTGATGTTTTCACGCCATTCGCGGAAGGCAGCATTGGCAACAGTTTGGGCAGTACCACGCGCTATCACCGAGCATTCACGACCCTAGGCGCGGTTTCCGAGTTTCGCGGCGGAGCGGGGTTCGATTTTCCGAAAGGGTTGAGCTTCGAAGGTTCGTTTTATGACGACGTTGGATACGGCGGTCAAAAGATTTACAGCCATCACGTGCCTAAAGGTGCGTCCGGTCTGTCCGGTTCCAAGCACAACCGCCCCTTTGACCAGAACTTCCTGACTCAGGGAGCCGCAAGCCTGGTAAGTGACCACGGTCTCACCGCAGATTTTTCGCTCAACCCATCCAAACGCGTCGATCTGGATCTCTCATTCAACCGCAGCATGACCTATGCTGACAACAGCGCATCTTTCACCATTGGATACCGTCTAGGCCACGTAGGCAGCAAGGGAGACAGGAAGTAGAGCTAAGGTTGCTTACACCAACATTGCACCCTGCGAGAGAAAGCTGCAATTGACAAGTCAGTCGTTTGCTGAGGTCGTGCCATGCCTAGGCGAACAAATGGTGACGATTCTCCCTCATACTGAAGGGGCTGCGTTCCTGTTTCACGCAAATGGGTTTGATGTTTGCGCCGAAGTTGCAGACGGCCTTGGTGCATTGAGAAATCACATTATTTCATCCGGATTTGGTCATACCTGGATTGTCGATGCCGGGCATGAATGGGCTGGACGCTGCCAGAGAGCTTTCGAGCCTCATGCCTGAAGTTCCTCTGGTGATGCTCACGAGTCGCGTGGCAAGGTCATGCAGGAAGAGGTGCATGCCGTAGGCATTCGCACGCTTCCAAATCGATGAGCTTATTTCCCACGGGGGTTCTGTCTAAAGTTCTCGCCGCAAGCAAGCGAATTACTGCGGTTGGGAACTTAGCTTCCCAATTATCGAAAGCTGTTTATTCCCGAACACCTTTTGCGCTGCTGATACTGCCGCTTTATTGTCTGGAAAAAGAAGAGGGAAGTGAGCAGCCGGAAATTGTTCTGAAATTATTCGAAACGCTTTCATGCCTACAGACGCGAAACATGGTTTGAATTTCTCGGAAGAATCACCACCGAGCGAGCAAAAAGAATCACCGTTCTTTGAACGCACACGTTCTTAATGCATTCATCGAGATGGGTCCGCCTGCTCAGGCTCATAGACAGCAAAGGCGAGTGCCCGAAAGGGCGTGCTCTCAAAATGCCAAGAAAGCTGGTGTCAAAGAAGAAGAACAAGGCCCTGCGACCCAGCATAAAGGGTGTCGAGCATGATCTTCCACAACACCTTCTTGTCAGTGCAGACAGCTGGAATTGCGAAGCGAGCACTCACTTCTTCTTTGGCTTCCATCCTGGGTGGCTCTTCGCGTAGATGGCCCGCAGCTTCGCCTTGGCTGCCTCGGACATCGGCTTGCCTTTCTTCTTGGGGCTGCTCTTCTGTTGTGGACTGGTTTTCTGAGATGACGTAGCTCTTGGGGTTGCGATGCCTCCGCGCAATGCCCTGAGGGCGTTATCTATGCGCGAGCGTTCCGCTTCAAGTTCTTTGACGATTTGCTCTAAGTTCATGGACAGGATTGTACATGAACTGTAGATGCGGCTTTCAAGATTAAAGTAGGCCTTGGTGTGTTGGCCTCAGCTACAGCTACCGCACACCTGCCCTTTTCAAACAATAGGCTAG
>JAOAPG010000220.1 GCA_025462785.1 Acidobacteriaceae bacterium | reverse complement strand
ATGACCATGGTGATCAGCCGGATAAAAACGTCCCCCCGTGGTAAAATCTTTACATAATTAGCAGTACAGAAAAATCCTAAATCAACGTCGAAAGAGATCTCAATCAGTACCTGTACCCATAACGCCGTATAGAAGGGCTTCTTGCGTTGTTTTCGGACAGCTGTCGCGGCGGGTGCTGGAGTCAGCATCATGAGTTAGGAAAGCAGTAGAATGGCGCCATTTTGCACAGCTCGTCTCAGCGGAGCTCCCGTTCAGTCAGATTCGAAGCACTCGCCGGAAGAGGCATAACAGAATTGTCGGCGTTACAGTCATAGTACAGTGCCATAAGGTGAATGAGAATTACCTGAATCGAAGATTAAGATTCGTTTACCAACCCGCGATGTCACCGACCCCAGTGCTTTCTCTTTGTAAGTCGCGCTCTCGGATAATACAATTCCTCTGCCGCAAGTGGTATAAAAAGCGGCATCGAGGGCACTTCTGCCGCGATAACTCAATTGTTTTGCCGGCTTTGCTTTCAGTCAACTTGGTTTTCGGGAATCGGGTGCCATGCGTATTTTGCTGATCGAAGATGAGCCAAAAGTGTCAAGCTTCATTGGCCGTGGACTAAGTGCCGAACGCTATGCGGTGGATACGGCAGTGGATGGTCTAAGTGGCATGGAGTTGGGCCAGACATATCATTACGATCTAATCATCCTCGATTTGATGTTGCCGAAGATTAGCGGCGAAGAAGTCTTAAGGCTCATCCGCCGCAAGAATACCACTGTACCCGTGCTGGTGCTGACCGCGCGGGATGGGCTGCAGGACAAACTCGGAATTTTTGAGGCGGGAGCCGACGACTACTTGACGAAGCCATTCGCGTTTGCGGAGCTGCTCGCACGAGTTAAAGCCCTCTTGCGTCGCGGACCGGTAAATCGCGCCAGCTCCATTCATGTGGACGATCTCGAACTCGACCGTCTTTCCCAGCAAGTGAAGAGAGCCGGGAAACGGGTCGATCTCACTTCAAAGGAATATGCATTGCTGGAATATTTAATGTCGAATGCAGGGCGGGTTCTGTCGCGCACAATGATCATCGAACATGTCTGGGACCAGAGCTTCGATGGCATCACAAATATCGTGGACGTGTATGTTCGGCACCTTCGCAGCAAGATCGATAGCTCTCACAATCGCAAGCTGATTCGAACTATTCGAGGAGTGGGTTACGCAATTAACGATGCAGGTGAAAATTGAATACTCGATCTCTACGGTTTCGAATGACAGCCTGGTATGCCGGCCTATTGACGATCTCGTTGATCGTATTTAGTGCGTCCGTCTATCTTGGACTGGAACATTTCCTGGATGCGAGTTTGCACCAGGAAATGGCGGAACAAACTCGTGTGATTGGCGAGAAATTAGTGGACGAAGTCACCCAAAGGGGAGAAGAATACGTCGTCGGAGAAACCAGTGAACTCGCGCCTGAAATAAACGGACGATTTATTCGCATCACCCGGCACGATGGATCGGTCCTGTATCGCTCAGGCCAGCCAAAGGACGGATCTTTTGATTCCTCGCGCGTTCCCGCTGCTACAAACCGCGTGACGGCTTCTGACCGTCGCGAAATAGTGGGCGACACCGAACTTCTAATTCACCGGTATCCGTTCACTACGAAAGATGGTAAGAAATTTCTGATTGAAGAGGGCGCTCCCTACCAGCAGATTCGAAGTGTTCTCCATGGCCTCCTTCTTATTCTTGCTTTCGGTACGCCTCTCATAGTCGCGTGCGCCGTTGGCGGCGGCTACTGGGTCATGCAGCGTGCTTTGGAGCCAGTCAATTATATTGCCGCGCACGCGGAAAGAGTTAGCTCCAGAAATTTAAGCGAGCGGCTACCATCAGTGAATTCAGGGGATGAAATCGAACGTCTCTCAAACTCTCTAAATCATATGATTGGGCGCTTAGATGATTCTTTCCAGCACATCAGCCGCTTCTCAGCCGATGTCTCGCACGAGCTGAGGACGCCGTTAACCATCATTCGGGGAGAACTGGAGGCGCTCGCAGCCAATGGTGTCACAACCGAGCAGATGGAAGTCATAGGCAGTGTTCTCGAGGAGAGCGATCGTCTCTCAAAAATTGTCGATCAACTGCTGGCAATCTCCCGTCTAGATGCAGGCGAGGAGTCTGCAGGGCGAGCACGAGTCGACTTGGGCGCAGTCGCTCTTTCTACAGCTGATCAGCTGCGATTGCTTGCCGACGAGAAATCAATCGTGCTGCATTTCCAAGCGGACACAGGCGTGGTTGTGGAAGCCGATGAGATTCGCTTGCGTCAGGTAATCGCAAATCTTCTGGACAATGCGATCAAGTACACTTCGGACTCGGGATGGGTGAAGTTATCTGTGAAGAATGACAGGGAAAATGCGATTTTAGAAATTGAGGACAATGGGGTCGGTATCGCTAATGAATCTCTTCCCCACATTTTTGAGCGCTTCTATCGCGCTGACAAGGCACGTTCCCGTTTGTCGGGTGGCTCTGGTCTTGGCCTATCAATTGTGAAAGCTATCTGCACCGCTCACGGAGCGATCGTCAAAGTGTTCAGCACGGAAGGCAAGGGCAGCATTTTTCGAGTCGAATGGCCGGCTGCAACTTCATCGGCACCCAGTTCCGCGGTTCCCGAACATGTCGCTCACGTTTGAAGCGCGCGTGAGTTAGCGGGACGTAACTCTTCCGATGATTTTCCGGCGACATCAAGCGCGATTGCTTTCCCCAACTCGCTGGTTTTGGCCTTGCCGCCAATATCAGGCGTTCTAACTTCGCCTCTTGCCAAGACTTGCTCAATCGCTTTTTCAACCGCGTCAGCAGCATTGGATTCGCCGAGATGACGTAGCATCATTGCCCCCGACCAGATCTGCCCGATGGGATTAGCAATCCCCTTCCCAGCGATATCGGGAGCAGAGCCATGCACCGGCTCGAACATAGAGGGAAATTCCCTCTCCGGATTGAGATTTGCAGACGGCGCAATACCGATGGATCCGACAACCGCGGGGCCCAAGTCCGACAGGATGTCTCCGAAAAGATTGGATCCTACAACAACGTCGAACCAGTCGGGGTGCCGTACGAAATGAGCAGTCAGGATATCGATATGATATTGATCGGTGCGAATGCCGGGGTGGTCTTTAGCCATCGCTTGAAAACACTCATCCCAGAACGGCATGGTGTGAATAATGCCATTTGATTTGGTCGCGGACGTGACATGCTTTTTCCGTTTGTCGGCGAGGTCAAATGCGTAGCGCAAAATACGATTGACTCCCCGCTTTGTAAAAACAGTTTGCTGAACCGCGATTTCATCCTCGGTGCCTTCGTAGAGGCGCCCACCAATATTTGAGTATTCTCCTTCGTTGTTTTCGCGAACAACGCAAAAATCAATCTGGCCAGGTTGCCAATTCTTAAGAGGTGTTTCAATGCCAGCGAAAAGACGCACTGGACGTAGATTTACATATTGGCGAAATTTCCGGCGGATCGGAATCAGCAAACCCCACAATGAAATGTGATCCGGAACATCCGGATGCCCCACGGCTCCGAGAAAAATGGCGTCGAAGGCTTGCAATGTTTGTATTCCATCGGCCGGCATCATCACACCGGTCTTCACGTACATCTCGCAGCTCCAATCAAACTCCTGCCAATCGAGTTTGAAACCGAACAGCGAGCTGGCTGCTTCTAAGACCCGGATTCCCTCTGGAACTACTTCCTTGCCAAGTCCATCTCCAGCAATGACTGCGATTTTAAAAGTCTTCATAGTTGGGATTTCACGCTTTCTCGCTGCTGAGCATTGGCGCCAGCTCTCTCAAGTCGGGAGCATTTTCCAAGTTTTTTACAAATGCAATGATGTTTTCAGTTTTCTCTTTTGGCCATTCGGCGTATTCGCCGCATCCCCTAAACTTTACGGCTGCTTCTTCGAAGCTCATGGGATCGGCTGGGCTACCTTTACCAAATTCCGCCCGGCCAGAGATGACCTCGCCGTTCTTCAAATGGATCCTTAGGATGGACGTCATCTTGTCGAAGCCTGCTTGCTCCGCTTCCGGGTCCACGTAGTAATTAACCTTTGCGATCATCTCCTGGACATCCGAACGCAGGACCACCTGATTGGTAAACTGCCCAAGTCCAGCCTTTCTTTCCAGCAACAATATAGCGAGGCAGAACTCCATGCTGAACTTCGCTTCCAATCCGGTTTGCGGATGGTGATGTATCAGTGCAGCCATCATGTTGGAGTTCGCGCCGAGATCCACCTTTTCGACCTGGGATGCGACAATATTGTTTTTTTCTATTAACCGCATCATTTCTGTCATTGCGGGATGGCTTAGGGAACCAGAGGGATAAGGTTTCAGAGAAACGCCTGGGGAGGCGAACGTCCAGGGCTTTCCCAGCCGGTCCATAATGTAAGCGGGCTCAAAAGATCCGCCGAATGCATGAAAGAAACCGCGCTTCGCTTCGAGAATCTGCTTAGCGGCAGTCCAACCAATCGCAGCCAGCTGCGCAGCCTCAAAGCCGCTCTCAGCAGCGTGCCCCGCCTGAAATGGCTTGGTCATGGTTCCGAAGTTTTCACCAAGCCCACCGGATTCGGCAGCAGCCACGCCAAACGCATTCAGGGTCTTAGTTACGTCTAAATGCATGAGCCTGGCGCAAGCTGCGGCCGAGCCCAAGGGCCCGCAAGTTCCACTCGAATGGAATCCATCTTGATAATGACGAGGTGAAATGGCTTCTGCGATTTTGCACTCCACCTCAACCCCGAGATGGTAGGCCAACATGAATTCCTTTCCCGAGATTCCTCCTTGTTCTGCGATGGCAAAAGCTGCAGGCAATACAGGAACTGTGGGATGCACAAGCAGTCCGTAGACTCGGTCTTTCGCCGCGGAGAGTTGGGTGTCATCGTAGTCATCGGCGTGAATCGACACTCCGTTCACGAATGCCGCAAATTGTGGCGCGGTCTTTCGCGCCGAACCGATAATCGTCGATTTTCCGTCGCGAATTCCAAGCGTATCGAGGTAGCGCAAGCACAGAGGTGCGCTTTGTGCGCGCGAGCCGGCTAATGCAAGTCCGAAACCATCCAGGATGGACTTTTTTCCCAGCTCCAATACGTCATTTGGTATGGCCTGGTATTGCGTCTCTATGACGAAGCGTGCCACGTAATCGGTAAGACCATGTACCTCAGGAAAACTTCTTTGTGTTTCCGCCACTACACCCCTCGCAAGTCTTGGAACACCTGAAAAAGCAACTATCGAGAGTAGGGTTTTGCCAAAATCGCGCCTGATCATTGGTCACCTGCGAGTCAGATCCTGTTCAAGTTGGTGTATTGCGTTTTGCTGGCTATTTGTACCCATGAATTAGTTTGACCGTAGATTGTATCCGCCGCATCCCATGCTGCTGCAATAAAACTGGCGTGCGCTGTGAACCGTGCTTCACGTTGCATCGAACGCGGCCAGGTTTCCGGTGGGTGGCACAAAATTCGTGTGATTCAGCACGTTGTAGATGTACATCGGGTAAACAACTTCATTTGCCTCGGGGCCAGATAAGCTTGTCGCGAGCTCCGAGCCTTGTATCGCAACTACTGCTGCTACTCTCGTCTCCGGAGAAGGATGGTAATGCATTTAAATGAACCAAAAACGAGCTAGAGATGAAATATCGTTCATAATCCACGAAGACTATCAGCGTCCTCGGTGTCATCCGGCTGTGCGCGCTCAAAACTTAAATTGAACATCCAGCTGCATTCTACGTGGCGGTTGAGCCGCAACCGCGTGTCCGAAAAATGGGGATGTAATCACCCCTATATACGTAACATCATTTTCATGATTCAGTACATTGAACGAATTCAGAGCGACAGTTAGCGTCTTGGGTTCTTTTGCGGATTTCGAAAACGCGAAGTCATGCCCGATGTTTAAATCAAGTCCGATAAGACCTGGTCCGGGCATCGAGTTGCGCGGGAACCCCACAGGACGATCGTTCACAATTCCGTCGTGATTGTTGTCGCTTCCGGTTGTTACATTCACAGGTTTGCCGGAGTAGACAGAGAGTGCCACACCAAACGTAAAGTATTTTTGCACTGGGACCGACCCTAACAGGTCCAATTTGTGTCTGCGATCGTTGTCAGATAGTGCCCAGTCGGCATTTGGAGCATAGCTGTTGGCGGGGAAATAGGTAATTCCGCTTGTGTTGTTGTAGGTTTTGCTATAAGTGTACTGTACTTGGCCAGTGAAGAACCTGCTTGGTTTGCCGCGAAATATCAGTTCGAGTCCGTCACTCTTCTGGTAGCCATCCGACTGGATGTCGCGCTCTTGGCCTATGGCTGGATTCGGGCGTATGCCAGTACCATTTATCGGCGCGTTGGTATCCACGGAACGGAATAAATCGATCCCACGGGACCCGACATAACTGGCGCTAAAAGTGCTCTTTTCCGTGATCTGCTGTTCAACCCCGACACTGTATTGCACTGTATAAGGAATACGAGTTCGCGGATCTAAGACCACGACGCTCGTCGGCACAGTAGATATTTGAGGGGGCGTAATCGGATAGCTAGGATTCTCTACGATATAGCGGAACAAATTTATGCCATTCAAGAGCAACAGATCGGAAATCGGGGCCGGGCCAGAGCGATCATAAAAGATACCGGCGCCTCCGCGGATGACGGTTTTGCTATTTTTGCCCGGAG
>JAOAPG010000213.1 GCA_025462785.1 Acidobacteriaceae bacterium | reverse complement strand
CAAAAATCGACTGATCAGCCAACGGGGCTATGTCTAACTGCGGTGGAACTGTTGTCTTGATTTGGGGTAGAAGAGCTTTGATGCCTGCGATCACGTTCAACGTTGACGCGTTACCCGCCTTTTGAATCGTCAGCAACACGGAGCGCTGCCCGTTCACGCGAACGATATTGGTTTGTGGGGGAAAGCCGTCTCGTACCCACGCGACATCTTTGATATAGATAGTCGTACCGCCAATCGTCTTGACTGGAATTCGATTCAGGTCCGCGATTGTCTGAGGCGCTGCGTTGGGAATGGAAACATCGTATTCCTTGGAACCGATCTTAGCCGTTCCTGTTGGCAATATCAGGTTCTGTACGCTGATGGCATTGACCACGTCCAGGGCGGACAATCCCTTCGATTGCAAAGCTGTCGTATTCAGGTCCACCTGTACTTGGCGTTGTTTGCCGCCATAAGGATAGGGCACTGACGCCCCGGGAACTGTAATGAGCTGCGTTCGAATGAAATTCAGGCCATAATCGTTGAGTTCTTGCTCCGACATGTTTTGCCCCGAGAGTGCCAATTGGAGCACGGGCACGCTCGATGCGCTGTAGGCAATAATGAGAGGTGGCGTCGTGCCCGTAGGCAACTGCCGGAGTTGCGTTTGGGAGACAGCTGTGATCTGTGCAATCCCCTGTTGCAGGTTTGCAGTTGGCTGCAGGAACACTTTCACAACGGCAATGCTATTCAGTGACTGCGATTCGATATGCTCGATATTGTCGACAGTTGTGGTGAGAGCTCGTTCTGTGATGCTGACGATACGATCGCTCATATCTTCGGGAACGAGACCGTTAAATGTCCAGATAATGCTGACAACTGGAATGTTGATGTTAGGAAAAATGTCGGTTGGCGTGCGCACGATTGATAGTCCGCCCATGATGAGGATGAGTATGGACACCACTACGAACGTGTAAGGCCGCCGCAACGCGAGTCGAACGATCCACATAAGCTTTTCCTAGCTCTCAGCTAGCTACGGTTTTCAGTTTGTATACAATGCTAGATCTTTAGGTGCCTTGTTTCCGGCTGCGTGACTAAATCTTCAAGACGAACACTCAATTAAATCCGATGTACAGATAACGGAAACCGGTGCTCCATCGTAGGTCGTACAGTTTTTCGTGCATCTCCGTGAGCTGATGTCTCGCTACTCGGATGCTGTAATTGGCAGAGCAGCCCTAGTCAGAGTTGAACGCAACCTAGAATCGAGGGCCCGTCTCATCAGTTTTGTAAGTTTCGCGCGGGCCCGTGCGAGTTGAGCTTTCACCGTCCCGTCGGCCACTCCCATAACCTGCGCTGCTTCTTTCGTGCTTAGCCCATCCAACTCACGAAGCTGGAACACCTTACGCAGTGAAGGCGAAAGCTCCGCGAGAAATTGCATCAGCCGGCTATGCAGTTCGGACTTCCGGCACTCCTCTTCGGGGGTGGGGGCATAGTCCGTCAATTTTTCTGCGAGGCAATATTCCTGGTCCTCTCCGAATGGTTCGTCGAGCGACAGGTGCTTGTAGCGTGGCCGCCGACGCAATTGCATGCGGGCAGAATTAGTGACAATCGCTGTTAACCAGGTCGACATTTGCGCCTGCCCCTTAAACTGGTCCAAGTGCTTGTAAGCGGACAGAAGTGCATCCTGAACCGCATCCTCAGCGTCCGCTGTGTTGCCTAGTTGCAGATAGGCCCTTCTGTAAAACGAAGGCATATAACGCGTGAGAACGTCTTGCATTTCCCGAGTGTCTTTTTCGCCGACGCGGATGTCGAAGTGTTGCTCGCTTTCCATGTGCGCTTCCATCGTTTGCATGTTGTCGTGGCCTCCTAGTCGACAGGAAAATGCACGCCGCTTTCCAATCTCCTAAAATCTCTTAGCCGCTTAGTTTCAGTGATATGAGTCAACTGCTTCGTTCCATGTCGCTGGTGAAACTCTGATGGAACGTCACGTCATCGACACACGTCAGCATTTCGACAGATTCGCAGTTCAGCCGGCTTCAGTTTTTCCACAGGAACAGAACGACTGCCTCCAACGGGTTGCATTTCTATGGCTAGCCGCCGGGGTTGATAAGGTTTAGGCGCTGTCACGGCCTTTTATGAAGGACGAAAGTTCCCGTCACTTTTGGAAGAGAAAATGCATTTAGGAGTATCGCGTTCAGCTGCTGTGACGCCGGATGTTCTAAGTACTGTCCCGCACGTGCCACGCGGCTGAACGTGAACAAGCGCATTAATACTTTTTGTGAGGTGGGTATGCAATTACTGAGATTCAGTGTTAGGGCCAACACAGATGTGATATCCGGCATTTTGAATTGCGTCTGTCCGGAATGCGGCGGAAGAATGGGTGAACGCGGCAAAGAGTTCGAATGCCAGGGTGAATGCCGGAGGGATTGGCGTCAGGTCTGGGAGCGAGCCTCTGCAGTCGAAGTCGGTGCACGGTCAAAGCGAGCGTTCAGAGCAATTTAACTTCACGGGTGATGGAAGGACGACGAAAACTCTATGAAACGTCTCACGGCGGATCAAGTGAAAATCGGGTTTATTGGCCTAGGGAACATGGGAAGCCGGATCGCGCAACGCCTGGTTGATCACGGGTATCAACTTTCCGTATACGACATGGATTCCCTTAAGGCGGAGGCCATTGCTGCACACGGAACTGTCGTTGCGAGAAGCATTGTTGAGCTGACAAGCACTGTCGATGTGCTTCTCTCCTGCTTGACCAACGATGAAGCAGTTCAGGATGTTTATATCGGGCCGGAAGGCGTTTTTACCGCCACTCGGCCAGGAACCGTCGTGCTCGAGATGAGCACAATTTCTCCAGAGAGTTCCCGTGACCTGCACCAACTCGGCGCCCGAGGAGGCGTCGAGGTAATGGATGTTGCCATTTCCGGCAGCACTCCTGCGGCGGAACTAGGTACTCTCACGCTACTAGTAGGTGGCAATCGAGAACTGTTCCGCGCCGCTAAACCCATATTTCAGGCAGTCTCGAAACAATCTTTTTACTTGGGCGATTCTGGCTCCGGCACAGCAATGAAGTTGGTCGTTAATACCCTGTTAGGGGTTGGCATGCAAGCAATTGCCGAGGCCGTAGTTCTAGGAGAGAAAACGGGCCTCGATCGCGAACGTTTGCTCGAGGTTTTACAAAAGACAGCTGTGGTCGCTCCCGCGCATATGGGAAAACTAGCGAGGGCGGCGGTGAACGATTACAGTCCACAATTTCCGATGCGTCTGATGAATAAAGACTTTCAATTGATTCTGAAGGCGGCCGCAGCCGAGCAGTTCGCAATGCCAGCAACGGAGGCGGCATTTCGCATCAATTCAGATGAACACGCAAACGATGATGAGCAAGACTTTTCGGCTGTCGTGCGCCGAATGGAAGAAATCGCAGGTGTTCACGCGGCATGAAACTGTCAGAACGCGTTGTTTTTGCAAATACTGAGGTTCAGTAATAGAGTTCTGGCGGCCCCTTGAATTCCTGAGTCGCGTTTCCGCCATCGACGATGATGATCTGGCCGGTGATGTACGAAGCCGATTCAGATGCGAGGAATGCGATCGCCGCTGCGACCTCATCCGGCAGACCGGCTCGGCCCACGGGTGTATTCTTGCCCGCAACAAGTTCCGCCGCGCTGGACGATGCAGTTTCAATCCAACCAGGAGCAACGGCATTAACGGTGATACCGCGGCGCCCCACCTCGAGGGCGAGACTACGGGTCAGACCCACCATCGCCGCCTTCGCCGCGCTCTAAGCGGTCTCTCCCGGATTGCTGACGACGGGGCCTGTTGTGGAAGAAACATTCACAATTCTTCCGTAGTTCTCTTTCAGCATCGTGGGTAGCACGGACTGCGTGACATTGAATGCAGTCTTCAGGTTGATGGCAATCCCGTAATCCCATTCCTTCTCAGGAAGATCTACCAGTTGACGAGATGCGGTCTCTGTCGGGCTGCCAATCTGCGTCATTCCAGCATTGTTGACGAGGATGTCCAGGCGGCCGAATCGTGCGATCGTTTCCGCGACTAACGTCTGCGCGCTAGCATGATCAGATAAATCGGCGGACATCGCGAAGACCTCCGCCCCCGCAGCTTCGAGTTCACGGGCACGATCCGTAATCCGCCCCGTTGTAGACGTGATGGCGAGCCTGGCACCCTGGTTCGCAAGCAATCGCGCAGTTGCGAATCCGATGCCACTTGGGCTGCCTGAGCCGGTAACGAGCGCCACTCTTCCAGAAAGGTTGGTCTTCATCCTCTGATCTCTCCCGAATACGCAGATTTTAAAATTGTCAGACTAACATGTTGAGGTTAGCGTATTGCGTGGGTATTCATTCTTGGGGTAGCTGGGTGGGGCTCTGGGTGCAGTTCTAAGATTGCACCCAGTGAATAACAATTGAAGAATTGTCTGGCTATGCAACGGCTTCCTTCCTCGGGTCCGAGGCGGCCTGCTTTGCGCCCCCTTTCCCGAGGAAGTTCACCAGCTCAGGGTTCACTTCGTCAGCATGGGTCCAAGTGATACAGTGCGGCCCATTTTTCACTACAACTAGACGAGCGCCCTTGATCAGCTTGGCCGTCCTATTTCCCGACGCACTAATCGGCAATATCCGATCTGCATCGCCGTGAATGACCAGCGTCGGTACGTCGATGCGCTTGAGGTCCTCGCGGAAATCTTCATGCCATGTAGGGACACACGCAAGGCTAGCCGCGGCAGATGCGCCTGCGGCAATGTTCCAGCTAGCCTGGACAGCCTGTTCGCTGACGCGCTTACCTAACAATACGTCAGTGTTATAGAAATTCTTGAAAAACTCGGTGAAGAACACGTAACGGTCTGCCACAACGGCTTTCTGCATTCCCTCGAAGACGCTGCCGTCCACGCCCTCTGGGTTGTCGGGAGTTTTCAGGAGGAACGGTGGAACCGACGAGACGAACACCGCTTTGCTCACACCCTCCGATCCGTATTTTCCCAGGTAACGCGCCACTTCACCGCCACCCATCGAGAAACCAACCAGCGCAAAATTACGTAGGTTGAGGTGTTTCACCAGCTTGTGCAAGTCCTCGGCAAAAGTGTCGTAGTTATAGCCGGCTGTTGGTTGGCTCGACTTGCCGAACCCTCTGCGGTCATAGGTGATGACACGGTGGCCCGAAGCCAGCAGCACTGGCATCTGCTTCTCCCAAGAAGCACCGCTCAGTGGATATCCATGGATCAGCACGATCGCGTCGCCTGAGCCATGATCTTCGTAATAGAGTTCGATGTCCCCGGAGTTTTCCTTACCGACATTAACGCATGGCATTTAGATCTCCTCCTTCTTGTCTGTTAAGCGTGAATATGGGGTTGACTGTGATCGCGGCGTTCCTCAATTTTAATACTGTGCCGATTCAGACTGTTCTACCGTTTCCAGCACCACTCGCCTGAGCGCTCATCCCAACCACTGTGGATTGGCATACGTGCCATCAAAATGATGGCTTGTTTTGTAAAGCTCATACTCTCCGGACTGTGCCGCTTTGACCGTTTTCTCAAGGAGAGCTGCTACTTGTGCGCTATTCAAAGGGCGCAAGCTGCGCGCGGCATCAATTGCCTGTTGCAGAATGGCGAGAGAATCGCACCCCGTGATTACCACGCTCGTCGGCAAGTTCATCGCATAGTGAAGACAGTCAACCGCCGTGACTGTGTTGCTTTTGAGTATGAAAGGATCTCCCATGGGCTTCATTCCCAGAACTCCACTTCCCTGCTGTACCAGCTTTGGAAGCACCTTCTTCTCAAAGCTGTCGAAATGAGCATCCATCACATTCAGAGGCATCTGAACGGTGTCGAAGACGAATCCGTGTTGTGAAGCGGTGGACAACATCTTTAAGTGAATATCAGGACTCTTGTGCCCAGTGAATCCGATGTAACGAATCTTGCCAGCTCGCTTCGCCTCCAACACGGCTTCCAGGGCTCCTCCTGGAGCGAAGATGTGGTCAGGATCCGAGTCCCGGATGACCTCATGAAACTGAAGCAAATCTATCCGATCTGTCTGAAGCCTCTGCAGAGATTCATTAATCTGCTTAGTGGCGGTCGCCTTGTTACGTCCATCGATTTTCGTCATTAGAAACGCCTTCTTGCGATAGCCGTCATTGAGAGCCTTTCCCATTCGGATTTCGCTCTCACCATTGTTGTAGTCCCAGCAGTTGTCCAGAAAATTGATTCCCTGGTCCAGCCCGGTGCGGATAATCCGGATACTCTCCTGAGGGTCTGCTTGTTTTCCGAGATGGTATCCGCCGAGGCCGACGATTGACACTTTCTCACCGGTCTTGCCGAGCATGCGGTATGGCATTTCGCCCTTTGTTTCGTCTGCACGGCTAGTTGGGCCCAAGCCTGCGAACGCAACGGATGCCGCCGCCAGTTCGAGAAATTGGCGCCTGGTTGTAGCTGGGATAATGTCTCCCAGATAACTTGGTGACGAATCATCTCTCTTATCAGTCTGTGTATGATTTTCTCTTCCGCTTAATTTCATAGTTTGCCTTGTCCTCCTAACGTCAGATGCAGGAGCAAGCTTAGAACGGGAAGCGCACCGAGAGGATCCAGCGATGGTTGTCCTGGTGGAACTGCGTAACGGCGATCTGCACGCCGCCGCCCACCAAAAAATGCAGTCGCTCCGCCAATTGAAAACTGCCCAACACGAGTCCCGGCGTAAGGAAAACTTGCTTCTTCCCGTCCAACGTTCCGCCCGACCAAAATGTGGAATTTTGTTCGAGCATTGGCCAGATTTTTCCCTTGATCCTGTAATCAACAGCGGTATTAAACACGATCATGCGGCCCAACAAGTTCGTGCCACTAGTTGGGAGAGTCGCGCCAATTGTGCTCTGAATGTCCCATGGCCCAAGGCCCTTGGCCGCCGCAAAAGTGGGAGACAAGGTGGCGTGGCCGAGGCCGTTAGGCGGAGTGCCCGTAGGGAACGAACCACCCAGGAAGAATCCGACAAAGTAATCCCCTTTGTGCTCTGTTGCGGAAAATGCCCGGAATTTCACTTGCCAAGAGAAGTCTCCGAATCCGTCAGGCGTGTTCGATTGATGCACGATGTAACTGGGTGGAAAAAGTCCCACTTCCAGGCGCGTCGTCGGGATGATCTCCAGGCCCCGTGACGCGCCATAGTTCGATGTTACGGTACCTCCCGTGGGATCTTGCTGCCAGGACATGTCATACCGGAATTGCTGCACGAGCATAACGTGAGTTGTGACAATGGGCGAAACGAAATGAGGCTGGCTGGCACGTGCTTCATCCACATTGCGCAACCAGGCGTGGACCCAATCGTCCTGCCAGTTGCTACTACTGCCATTGGGATCGTTCTGACCCGAGCCGTTCTGATGCGATACGGACGAATCGGGGGAGGACTCGCCTGCGGACTGCCCGCGTAGAGAGGCACTCGACTCAGAGAACGGCGTGGGTGCGCCGATCTCACCCGAAGTCTGCGCTTGAAGTCTGGCAGAAAAGGCGGAAATCAGAATGACGATTAAGCAGAGAGAATGCTCTGCTACTGATGTTCGTCGGTTGGAGGGAGTGTTCATAATTGAGCATTGAATTGCGAGCCATTTTTCTCGAAGTGGCATTTCATCTCTCCAGACCCTGATGAACTGCATCTACGTTTCCAAACTGCGGCTGTACGCAAGGCATAGGCCTTCTTGTAAATATCCGTAAACGCCGTGGGAACAATCTCGCCGAAGGGACCCCATGCCGACACTCCGTCCCTATGTCGACAGTTTCCTTTTTGAGTACCCACGACATCATCAGCGGCAACTCCGCACAAAGCCATGAACCAATGGGATTAAGTAATTTCTCGCTAATGTAAGAAGTTTGGAAAGGCAAATGCAATTTCGAAGCCAGCAAAGGAGCACAAATGAAACTTGCAACCAACACAGTAGTTTACACAACAATATTCCTGGCCATGCTTGGAGCAGCATTTGCCCAGCAGGTCCAAACTGACTTCGATCACCAAGCTAATTTCTCTCAGTACAAAACCTATTCGTGGCAGGAGATTAAGGCCACGGATTCCCTATGGGATGCTCGTATCAAAAATGCCGTTGACGCCCAATTGTCAGCTAAGGGCTGGACAAAGGTCGACAGCGGCGGCGATGTGGCCATCGTCGCGATAAAGACAACGCAGACGCAGAGAAACCTGCAAACGTTTTACGACGGTATGGGTGGAGGATGGCGTTGGCGAGGCTTCGGCGGTTTCGGCGAATCTACAACGACCGAGCAGGACTACAAAGAAGGAACCCTGGTGGTCGACTTGTACGACGTAAAAACCAAGAAGTTGATCTGGCGCGGGAGCACCGAGGATACCCTCTCCAATAAGGCCGAGAAAAATGAAAAGAACTTGGACAAGGGTGTTGCGAAGATGTTCAAGAAGTTCCCTCCCAATTCAGAAAAACACTAACCGAAGGTGCAACGCGATCAACCTCTCAACGACATGGGACTGACGACAGTCAGTCCCATTGTGCTGATTACTTTCAGGAAGTCTACCGACAATCTGTGGGCACCTAACCGCGAGCCGCAATTCGCATCCTCGCTCCATTTTCGCGTCAGCGTTGCTCGTGAAATCACCTCCACCTTGTTGGAAATGTTGCCGTTAACAGCGAGATGTCGAGCACCTACCCCATTGCATGCAGCGGCAACCCCATACAACCGCCAAACATAGGAAAGCTCCCTATGAATAGAAGAGCTGCGTCCACGTTCCCTGCGCGCAGCTCATGTATTTCAGTTCCTTAAATGACTACCAGCTTCTCCGCCAGGGACTACGACCTCTCTTGCGATAGCCTCCCTAAACCAGCTCCAGCTTCTCCGCTGGGATCTTCATGGCGGTCTCCTTGTCGATGTTCAGGTGTGCCTTCAGCATTTCGCTGGGGACGCGCCTGAGCCACTGGTTCAAAGAAACATCCAGGAACTGGTCAGATGCGAACATCTCCAGAACCACCAGGTCGGTATCGCCCGTGTTTTCGAAGTAGTGGGGTGCGTTCGAGGGAACGTATCCGACATCGTTGATGTGGTAGTCCATTGTGCGGGCATTATCGACAGGATAAAACACAGTCATGCGGCCCTTGCCGGCGATATAGTATTGCCACTCGGAGGCGTTCGGGTGCCAGTGCAGCTCACGCATGTGTCCAGGCTTGATGATTAGCAAGGCCGCAGCAATATGCTTCGAGGCCGGAAAGTTGCTTGAGTCGACGATGCGAACTTCACCCGCTTGGCTGGCTTTCGTGGGCTCCATCGACCTCATGTGGAAGGTGTACTGATACTTCGATGCAACCTGCTCACCGCCGATCTCCGCTTTGTCTTGTTCGAGTGAGTTGGGCAGGTTGCCGGGAAAAATGTAGAGTGGCGCCCCGGGCGTGTGATCGAAGACACTCTTATCCAGGCCTGTATTCTTTGCCAATACCTCGGGAGGTGTGTGCGCCACCCACTCCGAGAGAAGCATCGTCCCATCTTCAGAGAACATCCCCTGATTGAAAACCAACAGAAACTCCGTTCCATCCGGGCCAAGTCCTTGAATGGAATGCGGGTAGCCTGCGGGAAAAATCCAAAGATCGCCTTCACTCACGTCCCCGATGAACATGGTGCCATCGGGGTTCATCACTGTGACGCGGGCATTGCCATAGAGTACATAGGCCCATTCATCAGCAGTGTGCCAGTGCATTTCGCGATAGCTGCCCGCAGTGAGGCGCATTTGAACGCCGGCAAGAGCCTCGGAAGAAGGTAGAACGCGCTGAGTCACCTCATGGGTCCATCCACCCTCTTCGACGCGCTTCTTCACCAGATCAAAGGAGTACCAGATTGGCACTACGTCGCCGTGGTCAGTAGGAGGAGGATTGTTAGAGCTCGGGTTCTCATTCAAAAGGGTCTTGTTCTCCGGCCCGGGGTCGCTCGAGGAATGGTCGTGCTCCGCCCGCTGCGTACTCGCTTTTTCTTGAGCATTGGCAGTCAGGCCTGCGAATGCAACCGCAGCCAATGCAGCGGAACCAATTCCCAGAACACTCCTTCGTGAAAATCCGTCTTGCAGCAGCTTGTCTCTGTTTTGATCATTCATAGCCTTTCTACCTTTATGCAGCACTGAATTCGAAGACACTCGTACTCGTCAATTGGGAGACGAGCAAGTGTGACTCCATTCATGCGCGAGTTGGAAACCGCCTAAAGTCAATCTGTGCAAACTTACAATAAGTTCTTTTGATGAAGTCCTGATCATCCGAAGTAGAAGGTGTCATTCCGCGGACGCCTGTCCAGTGATCGCCACTTTCGATGGGCGGGTTCTGACTTGCCAGCGTTCTCTTTGACCAAAGTTTCGGAAATTGTTGATGACTTTGGCAAATATACTTCGAACACGATTGTTCAGCCATTCACCTCGCGTGACGGGTTTGGCATCCCGGTTGCTTCTATTCAATGCGTCTTGAGTCCCAGGGACGTGAGTGGGCGAGGGTACGAGTATGAACGAACTACTTGATTTTTGTAAGCTGCGTTACGCGGTCATAGAAGCTCTTCAGACGGAAGCTGTTCCTGAACATTACGTGATTGCATACGGCAGTGAGGAGTCACTGCACGATGTCATAGCGGAGCCCTGCATCATTGCGAGCGGTTTCTCCTCTCGCGAGGAGGCTCTCGCGAATACTGATCGTTGCATCTTGGATGCGGCTGCTTAGGACCGATCGGAAACAGCAACAGTATGAGGGATCGGAAACACTGACTCTAGTTTTTCAGTTCGATCACATCTGGAGAACACCGGTCAGAGTCCTTTCAAGATATTCACCTCCAAGGGTTCATCTACCAATTCTCCGATGGTTTGTTCCAAGTGCTTGAAGTGAGGAGTTGCTTCGTGTTGATCGAGCACAGACTGGCTCTCCCATCTTTCATAGAAATAGAAACGTCCCTTGGAGTCTGACTCGTAGAGTTCATACAATTTACATCCTGGTTCAATGCGCGTAGGAGCTAACATGCCCTGGAGCAGCGCCCTGAGTTGGTTTTCTTTTCCTTTACGCGCCACCGATCTTGCGATCACACGCACCTCAGCCATGATGTTCAACGTCCTCCGTTGATATTTGTCTTATATAGTCCGGCACCGAACAATGTGACGCTACTTCGTGAGCGATATCTGAACCCCATCTTGCCTTTGCGAGTTGGACGCGGCAAGCTTCTGGGATGACCCAACCTAAAGAGCAAGTACGGGCAAAGTGGCAGAGTCTGGTTTCAGAGCAGCAAGAAAGCGGG
>JAOAPG010000212.1 GCA_025462785.1 Acidobacteriaceae bacterium | reverse complement strand
CACCAGTGGATGTGGAAGCATGTAAAACTGCCCGAGCACTCCGTTCGTGCAAGCCGCGCTGGGCAAGATTTGTACTGGCTGCTGACTTGTATTGGTAAACGACACCAATTGAGGAAGGCTTGCTTCCAAGAACGCTTCAGCGCCAAAATCGAGTTCGCCGGTCGAAGGTGGGATGAAGCTGAGCCCGGTGCCCTTGATCGGAACCAACAAAACAGGATTACCGTCGGGGGCGGGGCTGCCCGCGGGGAGGTTCACCGAGAGAGATGCGGAGAGGCTAAGCGGACATTGTGCGGGCGGCGTTCCGCCGTTGTTTGGTAGCCAGGTGCATTCTTCTTGAGGGGTGAAGGAGACCGTCGCAACACAAGACTGTCCCGCCGGGAGAGAGAAAGTCGAGCTCGGGGGAACCACACAAGTATCCGATTCCGTGAAATTGGGCAGCGTGGTGAAGTCGGTCTGCCCGGTATCCGAATTGGCGCCTGAGCTTGTTACCCACGACAAAGCAAGATCGTTTAGGTTGGATCCAGAGTTGTTTGTGACAGTGATCGTCTGCGTTCTTGGTGTCGAACCCAACATCTGCGGAAGGAAGGTGAGAGCATTTGGAGTTAGCGTAATCGGTTGCTGACAGGCCGTGCTCCCGTTTAACGCAAGACAAATGTAACCAACGTCCTCTTTATTAACAGTGGCATTATTGGGGCAGGCCGCCGTGTTTACTACATATCCTGTTCCACTGGAATGAACCACGTATCCGTTAGTTGTTGGATCGAATGTAACGGGGGAAGAACCACTTCCACCCTGATTAGCTTGACTGGCTGATACACCAATTTGGCCAGCATTTGATCCGTCAACACGTATAAGTTGCAGGACTACCGTGTTGCCGCTGATTTGGCCATTCACAAACGCAGTGTCGAGGCAGGGATAGTCGCTTACGTTCGTCACAGGGTCTATAAAACTCAGAGTACCGGTGACGGTTGCGTTGCTCGCACCGATATTCTCTCCCTGCGCCAGCGACCCGGTTACGGGAAAGTCCCGATTGGCCTCAGCTGCTGGCGCGAAGGTCCCGCCACTGTGAAAGCTACCGCTGATCAATCCTGTGAGGGGCGGCACGGAAACTGCCTTCCATTGCAGGCCTGTTGTCTGGGCAATTCCGCAGGCTGTGCCGTCGGGTGCTGAACCAGCGGTCAAGGTATAGGTTCCCGCGATTGTCGAGCCATCGGAAGTCAGCGTTCCGGTAAGCGTAAAGGTTTGCGTGCCGGCGGCCATCGTGAGATTTACGGTTTGACCGTTGATCGTTCCATTGATCGGAGCTGACCCGGCGTTGCACGCAACCGAAACTCCATTACTATTCATTTGGGAGACAGAGTAGACCAGCTCTCCCTTCACAGTGCCATTTTTCTGCAGCAGAAACCCGCCCTGCAATCCTCCCTTGAAGGGCGTGTTCCCAGAAGAATCCACCGGGTTATCCATGGAGAACTGCCAGTTTCCCGAAAGCTTCATGCTCGACTGCGACCCGCTGCTGGAGGCTCCGCCTCCACAAGCCGAGAGCATCATTGTAGTGGCGAGGATCAGAAGCCACAGACTCTTTGCCAAATACCCACCACAATATTGAGGCGAGAGTGCTTCGTGGTTTTTGCGAAGCAGTATCAGACCCTTAGTCAATATCTGCATTGTGTCTCACGTCCTCGAAATTGCGATATCCCGAGCCAGTCAGGGACTGCACTGGATGCTCGCGATGATTGGTGAATGACAGCCTTTGAAGAGGAGTCCGCTCGGACGCGCCGTCTGCAGCGAAAGGGACTTTGGAACCCATGGCCGACGTGGAACCGAGACCGGGGCCAGTGATGGGCACCGGTACAACGCTATAGTCGATATCGTCCAGATAGTCGTTCTCGTCCTGATAGTCGTTCTCGGCCAGGGGGCTGAGAACAGAAAGCGTTGCAGTCAGACAGGAGCTAGTCGGAACTCCGGGAACGCAGCTTTGCTGTGGCGTAAAGGAAATCTGAGCGGTGCAAAACTGTCCGGGAGCTAAAGAGAAACTTAGTCCTATCGAAGCAGCACAATTATCTGTTTCGGTGAAATTGGGGAGACCATTCAAATTCATGCTGGTGTCCCACTGCAACTGCAGTCCGTTTATTGCGGAACTAGAAGAATTTGTAAGGCTTATCGTTTGCGTTGTAGGAGGTGAACTCGATGATTGAGCGGAAAAGGTTAGGAACTTTGGAGATATCGTGACCGTGGGTTGCTGGCAAGCTTTTGAACTGCCCACACCAAGACAGAGATTCCCGAAATCCCCCGCATTACTCAGCCCAACCCCTGCACAGGTCTTTGTGTTTACGGCGTACGCCGGTGAGCCAGCGGAGTGCAGGACGCCTCCACTAGGCATCAAGTCGAAGGTAACTGCACTCAAAGCTGAGCCCACTGATCCACCTATCTGACCCAAGTTCGATCCGTCAGCTCCGATGATTTGGAGAATTACAGAATTGCCGCTGATCTGACCGGTAAATGTCGGAGTAGTTAAGCAGGGATAGTCGCCGAGAAGAGTTATAGGATCAAAGAAATTCAACGTGCCGGTGATAGTCGCACTGCTGCCGCCGACATTGTCTCCTTGGTTTATTGTGCCCGTCACTGGAAACAATTGATTACTCAAGCCCGCACTACCGCCCAAGCTGTTAAAACTTCCTTGGATCGTTCCAAAAAGGGGCGGCACCAAGGTCGCACTCCATTGCAAGTCGGTTTGAGCTGTTCCACACCCCGCACCGTCGGATGATGTATAAGTTCCCGCCATAATCGAGCCACTTAAATCTAGAACCCCGGTAAAAACGAAAGTCTGAGCGCCAGCTACAGCAGTGAGAGTTACGTTCTGTCCACTGAGCGTCCCCGTGACCGGAGCCGACCCACTGCCACACACCGTTGAACTTCCGCCACTTTGGCCTGGCAACGAGACCGAGAACGCCACCCCTCCGGTTACCGAGCGATTTTTTTGTACGAGAAAACCGCCCTGTATTCCACCCGAGAACGATCGATCCGCAGGATTGGCCACAGTAAACTGCCAGTTGCCCGAAAGCGTAACTGGGATCTGCGACACCGAGGAGCTCCCGCCTCCGCACGAGCAAAGCAACATTGTGGCGGCCAGGAACAAAATCCATAAACCTTTCGCGCACACTCCCCAGGACATTGGCGAGAGCCGTTCACGATTTGCCCGGAAGAGTGTTGGATCTTTAATGAGTTTCTGCATGAGGTTCCACGTCCTAAAAGGCCAGCTTCAAACCGAGCTGTATAGTGCGCGGGCGATGCGCATTCAGCGGGTGCAAAAATGAAGCTCCGGTAACACAATCAGCTCCAGCACCCTGAAAACCGGCTGAATAAGAAGGACCGGCATAACAACTAACGACATTGTTTCCACTGCTGCCCGGGTTGTCCGGATCGTAGATTCGGAATTGCGTGTGGTTAAAGACATTGAAAGCTTCAGCACGAAACTCCAATTCTCCGGACTCTCGGATCTTGAAATGTCTCAGCAGCGCCATGTCAAAGTTCACGCGACCAGGGTTATTCAAGAAATTGCGGCCTGCGTTCCCAAATGTGAGTCCTCGGGGAGCGACAAACTGAGAAGGATTTCCTATGAGCGGGCCGAAGCTCAATGGATTGCTGCCCGGGGAACGCGATCCAGTTACAACGTCGGGATAAGAGGCCGCTATGCCTAGCCCGCTGGAGACGCCAGCATTGTCAGTGAGGGAAATCCCAGTGTTGCCGGCACTGTTAATCACCGTGAATGGCGTGCCGGACTGCGCCAGCGTTACTCCCGAAAACTCCCATCCATCGAGAATCTGATTCAGTACCGCGGAACAACATTTCGAGGTGGATACAGTTGCATCTTGCGGCGCGGGTACATCTCCGCCTGGCGCCGGTCCGTGGGCCCAGTCACTCAGGCGACGAGCCAAATCCTGAAGCGGCAGCTGATAGACATAGCTAATGTTGAGAAGATGACGCTGGTCGAAATTCGAACTGGCTCGGTTCTCACGCAGGTCGTAAGAATTGACTAGAACTGGATCGCTTCGATCCGAAGCATCGTCGATTGAGTGGCTATAGGTATACGAAATTCCGGCCGTGAGCGGCCCACTGGTGCGCCGCAATGTGCCTTGGAATCCGTGATAACTCGAGTTGGCTACGTTTTGGAGCGAGAGAACCCTTCCCAACCCCGGGTATGGCCGTCCAGGAAGCGAATTGATATTAGGGATATTTGGATTAGTACATGCTGCCTGCAAATATTCGTAGGCGGGGCTTTGCGGCGTAACGAGCGTTCCACTTTGCAAAAGAAACCCAGTCGTGCCATCTCCAGGAAAGCCGCTTTGATTCGGCGGCGTGACGGTGCAGTCCGCGATGGTCAAGGGTTCGTTCGGGCCGAAAGGATTCTGGCTTGCAGGTAATGGCCGCGACTGATTGAGCTGACGCTCGACCGTCAGATGCGTTCCCCTGCTTCCCACATAAGCGATATTAGCTACAAACGATTTCGACAGTTCCCTTTGAATCCCGAAACTCCACTGCTGAGCATAGGGCCAAACCGCCTTGGTCGGAATTGAGGTGATATCGAGAGGAAAAGTAGAACCGGCTTGCGGCACTGGAGTAAACGGAGACAGCGGACTTGCACAATCGCTATTGTTCGCTCCGTATCCGATATTACCTATACATGCATAATTGGTAGGAAGCGGCTGGGTCATGCTGAGCACGAAAGGTGCACTTGCCTCAAGCGAGCCGGTATTGGCCTCGTTGCCAGTTCCATGCTCAAAAAAGATGCCATAACCGCCACGGATTGACGTCTTGCCATCACCAATTGGGTCCCAAGCGAAACCAACACGGGGAGCCGGATTGAACAAGTGCCCTTTCATGCAGCTTGCCGGCGTGCCGTTAAAGCCGCATCGAACCAGTCCCAGGTCACTAACAATGCCAGGGTTCAACTGGAAAGTCGTGGGATCAAACGAAACTGGAGCCGACCCCGCAGTTTTATCCAAGAGGACGCCATACACGCGGTCAACCGCAAATCGCGATGAATTGAATCGTGAAGCTTCCCAGTTCCACGCGTTCTTATATTTCTCGCTATATGTGCCGAACAAACTAATTCTCAAGCCCAGATTCACGGTGAGCCGGCTGGTCACTTTCCAATCATCTTGGAAATACGGCTCTCCTATTTGGTAGCGCTGGTAGTAGCGACGCTGCGCCGAATCCTGAGTAAAGCTCTGAATAAATCCTTCCGTAAGGTTGGTCCCGTTCTGCGATTGATGTTCAAGCAGGAAATCAGCGAAGGCATTCCCCGTGCTGTGGGCGAGATTGCTGAATGTCAATAAACCCTGCAAATCTCCGGAAGCTGCGCCGATCGCGTTGTTCGTCTGATTGCGCTGGGAGTACGCGTATTGTGCGCCGAATTGTAGTGTGTGTTTGCCGACCGCTTTACCGATATCGTCGCGTACCGCGTAAGTTGGATTGGTGTGGCCCCACGGCATGTACGCGGAATCGGCGGCAAAACCTCTTCCGCCGTAAGCGGCATTCGTTCCGAGAAAGCTAACTCCCGGCATTTTCCGCCAAAGCCATTACTAAAAACGTGACCGATGGCGCATTGCGGCATAAGCGTCGCTGGGTCAACACTGATCGTAGGGTCACACTGTCCTGGAGCCGATCCGGCAGTGACCAGTGGCTGATCCAGGCTGGGATTGCGCTGGAAGGTGGCTCCGCCAGGTCCGTTCTGGTCAGCCAACGTGATGTTCGAATTGGTGTAGCTGAGAACCAAGTCGTTTAGCATCGTGGGCGAGATTGTGTTCGTCAGTCGAGCCACAAGGCTTGTACCCGGCCCGACAAAGCGATTCTGCACAGTCGGAAAAGTGTCGCGCACAACCCCCCACTGCGGCGTCAGCACCGATGTATCCCAGGCATCGTGGATGTAGCGAAAGGATGCCTTCATGTTATTGCTCACTACTTGATCAACGCGAAACAACTCTTCGCGCCAGTACGTGGCAGGAGAAACAGCGGTGTTATAGCAATGATTTGGGTCCGTCGGGTCAAGGTTCGTGAGACTGGAATTGATATTCGGCAGGCTGAAGTTGCAACCAGAGGGCGCATTGGGCAGGGGTATCAGGTTCGAGTTCAAGATCGCCAACGCATTCTTATTCACGCCGGATGAGGGCACGCCACCGATGGCTGGCTGGTTCAACTGGAGTAAAGGGTTGAGCAGTGCGCCCCCTGCCGTCTGCACAGATGGGCAGTCTGGAAATTGCGCGCGGAGAAAGGACGCCCCTCCTGGCGGGCACACGTCACTGAAATCGAAATCCTGGTAAACCGCTCCACTATTGGGGCTAACTTGTAGGTTTTTCTGGATCGTCCCTTGCGGCGTCAAGATCAGACCTCGCTCTTTCAACCCCGGAACTGCCTGGTTGTAGTCCGTAGGAGTTTTCTCCAAACGGAATTCTTCGGAAAAGAAGAAAAAGGTCTTGTCTTTTTTTCTGTTGTAACCGCCAGGGATAGTCAGCGGACCGCCAATGGTGCCGCCGAAATCCTGTCGGCGATAGAGCGGTACCTTACCTCCAATTGTTTTCCCGACGGTTTGGCCTGGAGCTGGGGGAATCGTTCCTACAAAATCGAAAAAATTCCGCGAGTTAAATGCTTCGTTACGGACGAAGTCGTAGAGGTTTCCGTGCAAGTGTGCGGTCCCAGACTTGGTGGTCACCTGTACCGTCCCGGAAGCTGTGCGCCCGAACTGAGCTCCATAGTTGGAGGTCAGCACTTTCACCTCTTGGATAGCATCGAGACTGGGATAGACCATCAGCGTGCTGGCCGCTCCATTCAATCCAGTGTTGAGCACATCGCTGCCGTCGACTTCGAAGGTGTTGTACTCGACGCGGCCTCCGTTCACGCTGTACTTCACACTGCCCACCACTCCTACTTTGGCCTCGTCTTGTCCGGTTTGATTACTTACGC
>JAOAPG010000203.1 GCA_025462785.1 Acidobacteriaceae bacterium | reverse complement strand
GTAGACGGGAATCAGCTATCCCCGGTTGCAGTAATTCATGTCATAGGGCAGCCGCCGGTTACGATCTTCTGGACTCGCCGTCAGGCATCGCAGTGATATTCGTAAGCTCGGCCCGGTAATCAGCTCTGTTAATGCCGCTGTGACGTAAGCTACGACCGTCCAAGTTTGGCGATGATAGAATCCACCCAACTCAATTTAATGCCGACAATGGATTACATTTTTAGCAGGCTCAGTACCGAGGTGTCCTCGGTCGCGATGGTGTCACTAGCGCGCTTGGTTTTAGCGGCAATTCTCGGAGGACTAATCGGGCTTGAGCGCGAGATGAAACATCGTCCAGCTGGCCTGCGCACCAATCTGTTTATCTGCCTCGGCGCGGCAATGTTTACTCTGCTATCAGATGATCTGGCGGTAGAACATATTGGCGATCATACCCGTATAGCAGCCCAAATCATCCCCGGCATCGGCTTCATTGGTGCCGGAACAATCTTGCATAATCACGGCGATCTGGTGACTGGCATAACCTCGGCTGCAACGCTGTTCGTAGTGGCCTCCGTAGGCATGGCGGTCGGAGGCGGACTCTATGTCACCGCGATCTTCGCC
This sequence comes from Acidobacteriaceae bacterium, assembly GCA_025462785.1. GTDB lineage: Bacteria > Acidobacteriota > Terriglobia > Terriglobales > Acidobacteriaceae > JAOAPG01. The sequence continues at coordinate 7,126 of JAOAPG010000203.1, read as the reverse complement.
ACCGGACTCATCCTGCTTTGCCTGTATCTGCTCGGGGGAATCGAACAGCGACTCAGTCTTAAGATGGAGTTCCGCACCTACGAAGTCACAGGTCCGGACGGAATCGAGATTACCCATGAACTGAATCAAGTTCTGGAACCGATTCATTCCATCCCCCAAAATGTGCAAACAGCCGCTACCAAAGAACATGTTCGTGTCCAGTTCGATGTCGAAGGCACCCGTACGGAACATGAAAAAGCCTTTCACTGTCTTAAGCAATCCACCATTCTCAAGAGCGTGGTCGCGCTAGGTGCGGTATCTCCAGAATGAAGCGGCAGGGCAATGTAATTCCTTTCTTTAAGGCCAGTGCTTGCGGCAACGACTTTCTTATTATCGACGGACAATACGCTCCGTCTAACTTGGCCAACGTCAGCCGCCAGCTTTGTGATCGTCACGAGGGAGTCGGGGCCGATGGCGTGGAATGGCTATATCCTTCAGCGCACGCCGATGTGAAAGCTCGCCTTATCAATGCCGATGGATCGGAGGCCGAAATTTCGGGTAACGGTACGCGCTGCGTCGCGGCTTACATCCATTCGGAGCAGATGAAGGAACAGATCTCGATCAGCACAAGCGCGGGAGTAAAAACCTGCGTCTTGACCTCTCGCAGCGATACTCAATATGAGTTCGAAATCGAGATGGGTGAACCAAAAGTCAGCGACGAATTCTCGATAAAACTATCGGATCGTGAAGTGAGCGGGATTCCAGTTTCGATGGGAAATCCGCATTATGTCGTCTTTGTCGGTGAATTTCCCGGCGAGTGGCAAGCAGAGGGAGCGGAAATCCAGAGATTTCCCATTTTTCCGCAGGGCGTCAACGTCGAATTCGTAAAAGTCATAGACGCTCATAACATTCAAGTGCGATTTTTCGAGCGCGGCGTCGGGGAAACCCGATCCTCCGGAACTGGTTCATGCGCGTCCGCCGTGGCGGCAATCTTTACCAAGCAGGCTGCGTCTCCTGTAAGGGTTCATGCTGCTGGCGGAATGCAAACAGTCCGATGGGAAAGCAAAGTATTCTTGAGAGGGTCTGCCCATCTCATCTGCAGTGGAGAGTTCTTCCTTCGCACGTGACGCTTTTTCATGGCAACTTCTTCCCACACTCCGCGAATTAAACCTCCGGCGCTTCGTCCCGGAGACACCGTCGGCATAGTGGCTCCTGCCAGCAATATCAGCCGCGAATTACTGCAAGCCGGATGCGATAAAGTTCGCCAGCTTGGATACAAACCGTTTTATTTCGAATCGATACTTGAACAAGATCTTTATTTCGCAGGTTCGGTCGAGCGACGGGCGCGCGAGCTCGAAGAAATGTTCGTGCGGGACGAAGTGAAAGCAATTATTTGCGCGCGCGGCGGATACGGTTCGAATTATCTCCTGGAAGCTCTCGATCTGAAAAAGATCGCGGCTCATCCTAAAATCTTTGTTGGATACAGTGACATCACAAGTCTGTTGACGTACTTTGCGGATCAAGCTAGGCTGATAACTTTTCATGGGCCGATGGTCACGAAAGACTTTTCGCATGAGGGCGGGGTAGATCTTGTCTCTTGGCAAGCCGCTCTGGGTGGGCGATCTAAATGGAGCATGAACTTCGGTCCGGGCTCAGGTGTGAAGCCGCTGGTGGAAGGTTCGGGCGACGGCGTGCTTTATGGCGGATGCCTTTCCATGTTAGTCGCTTCGTTAGGTACTTCGTACGAAATACGTACCGCGGAGACTATCCTTTTCATGGAAGACGTTGCGGCCAAGCCATATCAAATTGATCGCATGTTGATGCAGTTGAAATTGTCCGGAAAGCTCGAGGGTATACGCGGTGTAATTTTCGGGGAAATGCTGGACTGTGTGCAACACAAAGATCAGACCTATACGTTGGAGCAAATTGTGTTGAGAATTGTAGGTGACCTTGGTGTGCCTGTCGCATACGGCTTGCGTTCCGGCCACGTTTCGGGCGGGAATGTTACGCTACCCATCGGGGTGTCAGCGGCTTTGACGGTCAAGTCTGATGAGGTCAACATCAACATTTTGGAATCGGCGACTCAGTAGTGAATCGTCGCTGTGTGTTGCAAAACCGGGAATTAACAATCAGCAACTGAGCCCCAAGAGTCACAGTTAATATTCTTTTTTATGATTCAAGGCAAACACATTCATTTAATTGGTATTTGCGGTACTGCCATGGCTTCTCTCGCCGGGATGCTCAAGCAGCGCGGCTTTCGCGTAACCGGGTCGGACGCGGCGGCGTATCCGCCAATGTCGGATTTCCTTTCATCTCTCGATATTCCGGTCGCGCAACCGTTTGCGGCGAAAAACTTGATCCCTTCGCCAGATCTCATTGTTGTCGGCAATGCAATCTCGCGTGGGAATGTTGAACTTGAACACGTTCTCGATCAGCGGATCCCTTTCTGCTCGCTTCCGCAAATTCTTCACGACGAATTCTTAGTGGGCAAGGAAGTACTGGTAGTTGCGGGTACTCACGGCAAGACGACTACAACTTCGATGCTCTCCTGGATATTTGATTCCGCCGGACTGGAGCCCTCGTTCTTGATTGGAGGCATTGCGGAAAATTTCGGTAGCAGCTTTCAATTGGGCAAGGGCAAATATTTCATTCTGGAAGGCGACGAATACGACACGGCGTTCTTCGACAAAGGTCCAAAGTTCCTGCACTATTTCCCCGACTCTGTGATTCTCACTTCCGTGGAATTCGATCATGCCGATATCTACAAAGACTTGGACGCGGTCGAAACCGCATTCAAGCGGCTTGTGAATTTGGTGCCGGGTCGCGGGCGTATTATCGCTTTCGACAAAGGAGAGAGTATCGAGCGTTGCATCTCCCGTGCATTTTGCAAGGTTGAGCGCTATGGCGGCATCGCGAAGGCGGAATGGACGGTCAGCAATCTGCGGCTGCAGCCGACGCGCACGACGTGGTCAGTGCTGCATCACGGCAAGCCATGGGCTGACTTCGAATTTGAACTTGGCGGCGAGTACAACGTTTGGAATGCCACGGCAGCCGCAGTTTTAGCCGCGAGTTACGGAATATCCAAAGATCAAATTGTAGAGGCGCTGAAGACATTCAAAAGCGTGAAACGGCGGCTGGAAGTGACAGCTCAGGTTAACGGGATAACGATCATCGACGATTTCGCCCATCATCCCACGGCGATTGCCGGGACTCTCACCGCGTTGCGCTCGCGTTATCCGGGATCGCGCTTGTGGGTGATTCTTGAACCGAGATCGAATACGTTACGGCGCAATGTCTTTCAACACGACCTCGCGAATAGCTTAGCGCTGGCCGATGAAGTCATAGTGGCCAATGTGTTCAAGTCTGAGTCGATTCCGGAGCACGAACGTCTGGATTTAGCAGCGGTTGCGGCTTTGGCAAAAAAACAGGGGAGGCGAGCGCGGATTGCTCCCGATGCAGATGCCATCGTACAACTGGTCGCTCCGGAGATGCGGAGCGGCGATGTCGTTGCGATCTTGTCCAACGGGGGCTTCGGTGAGATTTACGAGAAGCTTCCGGCAAAGCTTAAGTCACTGGGCAGCGCATCGATCGGAACTGCGTTAGAGGCGCCTGCGAAGGCGTGATCCGGATATTCGGGATCAAATTCGTTATCTGCTTTTGCGTGTTCACAGCTTTGTGCGCAGCGGGCGCGGCAGGACAAGAGCCTAAGCGAACATCGGAAGCTCAACACAATACTGTTCGCTACACAATCTCACTCGCACAGACCACAAATCATCTGGTCCGGATCAGTATTGACCTTCCTGCCGGGGCTCCCGAGCAAGACCTTCAGCTTCCTGTGTGGAATGCTCTTTATCAGGTGCGCGATTTCGCGCGATACGTAAACTGGGTAAAAACTACGCACGCTGCGGGAGATAAGCTCACAGTTCGCAAGATGAATAAAAATCTCTGGCGTGTGAGTGGCGCTGAACACGGTGGACAGGTGAATTATGAAGTGTTCGCCAACGATCCCGGACCATATGGCGCAGAGCTGAATCCGCAGCACGCATTTTTCAATCTTGCGGAACTGCTGATGTATCCGGTGGACTCTCGATCTGCTTCGGTGCAGCTCAGCTTCAGCGACGTTCCCTCGGACTGGAGAATAGCCACTCCTCTTGCAGGTTCTTTTAACCAGGGATTCACAGCCGATAACTACGACCAGATGGTAGATTCTCCTGTAGAAATGGGCACCTTCCAAGAGAGTGATTTTGACGAAGGTGGAGGACATTACCGCGTGATCGTCGACGCTTCACCATCCGACTATGACATGACGAAGATTGTTTGGGAGGATCGAAGCATAGTGGCTGCAGCCACAACTTGGATGAATGATCGGCCTTTCAATACGTACGTATTCCTCTATCATTTTCCGCACTTAGCTGGCGGCGGAGGAATGGAGCACGCTTATTGCACTGCCATCGATCTTCCCGCCCAAGTGCTTAAAGCAAACCCGCAAGCTCTTTCTGCGGTCACAGCGCATGAATTCTTCCATCTTTGGAATGTGAAACGCATACGTCCGCAATCGCTTGAGCCAATTGATTACACCAAGGAGAATTACACAACGGCACTGTGGTTCAGCGAGGGAGTGACGAGCACAGTAGAGGACATCATTTTGTCACGAGCGGGACTGCTCGATGAAACCCACTACCTGAATCGGATTGCAGGCGAGATTCGGGAACTTGAGAGCCGTCCAGCACACCTTACGCAGTCTGCCGAGGAGTCGAGTTTGGATGCATGGCTAGAGAAGTACGATTACTATCGAATGCCGCAGCGAAGTATTTCGTATTACAACAAAGGGGAGTTGCTGGGCGTGCTGTTGGATCTAGCGGTGCGCGACGCAAGTAATGGATCAGAATCTCTGCGAGAAGTCTTCCAGTGGATGAATCAGAATTATGCAAAGGAAGGCCGCTACTTCGCGGACTCGGACGGAGTGGAACAGGCCGCCGAATCCGTCAGTCATGCAGACCTGGAACCCTTCTTTGAGAAATACGTAAGAGGAACCGACGAGATTCCCTGGAACGCTTATTTCAAAAGCGTTGGGCTGCAAGTGATTCGTCAGACATTGTTAGTAGCAGATGCCGGATTTTCGGCCACTCGTGATTTCAATAAGCCTCCGGTTGTGTCTGTGGTCGCTCCTGATACTGAGGCTGCTCATGCGGGATTAATTGTGGGCGATTCTATTCTGGAGATCAATCATCGCGTCACGGGTCCCGATTTTGAGCAACTGTTGAGTGACCTACATCCTGGAGATACTATTTATGTCCGCGTTCGCCATGATAAGACCGAACGCGAGTTGCAATGGAAAGTGGGCAGCAGGGAAGAGATAAACTACGAACTGAAAGATCTAGAACACATTAGCCCACAACAGAGAACTCGCCGAACGGCGTGGCTCATAGGCGAGAGCGAGACCAAAACAGAAGGCGCACACCCATGATCCGCACTATCCTCATGCTTGGCTTTTGGATCGCGCTGCTTCCGGTGGCTGCCTTGCTTGGTTTTCCCTGGACGCTTCTTACGGGGAATGTGGCTTTTCTGTATCGCATGGGGATGTGGGGTGCGTGGACGGGTATTCGTATCGCTGGTGTGAAAGTGAAAACTGTCGGCTTGAATAAGCTCGATCCAGCGCGCACTTACATCTTCATGTCCAATCATGTCTCGAATATCGATCCGCCGTTGCTGTTGCCGCTCATCCCGAAGCGGACTTCGGTGATGGCAAAAAAAGAATTGTTTGGATATCCGATTCTTGGGAAGGTCATGAAGTTCGGCTGCCTGGTGCCTGTCGATCGCGGCAATCGTGATTCCGGGATTGCTGCAGTGCGCGCCGCTGCCGACGTGATTCGTCAAGGCGTGAACATGACCATCTATGTCGAAGGCAAGCGGTCTTTCGATGGAAAATTATTGCCATTCAAAAAGGGCCCATTTTATTTGGCCGAAGAATGCAAAGTACCGGTCGTGCCGGTGACGATACTCGGAACCCACGCCATCATGCCAAAAGCGCGTTTCCAGATTCGCCCCGGAACCGCGACCGTGATCTTCCATGATGTGATCGAGCCAGAGGATTTTGGCAGCCGCGATTGTCTGATGGAAAAAGTAAGAAAATCCATCAACAGCGGATTGCCGCCGGAGATGCAAACGGAATCCAAAGCTTCGGAACAGGCGGGGAGCATTTCAGCCTGAGCATGTCACTTGCTTGCGGCTTCCGAGTTCTTCGATTTTGCTTTCGCCGCCTTGGCGATCTCCGGCAGCTTGGCAAATAGCGCCGTCGAGCGCATCCACACTTTGTGATCGAAGGCCGGCGATCCGCTGACCATCGTGCCTGGCGGTATGTCCCCATGCGTCCCGCTCTGAGCCGTGATAATCACTCCGTCTCCAACTTTGCAGTGGCCCGCTACTCCTGCCTGCCCTGCGATGATCACGTTGTTTCCAACGTCAGTTGATCCAGCTAGTCCTACTTGCGCGCACAATAATGTGTTTTCTCCAACTCGCGAACCATGTCCGACCTGCACCAGGTTGTCGATCTTTGCCCCACGACCTATGTAGGTTTCTCCCACGCTCGCTCGATCCACGCAGGCATTGGCTTGCACTTCAACGTCGTCCTCGAGGATGGTTGGGCCGGATTGTACGATCTTTTGCCAGCGTCCACTCTCATCTTTGGCGAAACCAAAACCGTCCGCTCCAATCACAACCCCATTTTGCAGCACAACATTGTTCCCGACTCGGCAGTGTTCTCGCACTACAGAGTGTGCATGGGCGAAAAAGTTATCGCCGATCTTCGCTCCTCGATAAATCACTACATGGGGCAGGAGCACAGCATTGTCGCCGATCTCGGCGTCAGCATCGATTGCGACATAAGGACCAATGTGCGCATTCGTACCAACCTTGGCAGAAGAGTGAATGACCGCGGTTGGATGAATTTCCGGCGCATATTTTGGCGGCTGGTAGAAAAGCTCGATGGCGCGAGCGAAGGAGAGATACGGATTCTTGCTTCGCAGTAGAGGCACCGAAGCAGAAGGGAAATCTTCGGAAACGATTACGGCCGAGGCTTTGGTGGTCCGAACAGCGGGAGCATACTTTGGGTTCACAACGAACGTGATTTGTCCGGGTCCGGCTTCTT
>JAOAPG010000393.1 GCA_025462785.1 Acidobacteriaceae bacterium | reverse complement strand
ATTTTGGCCTTCATGGGTTCCAAAGGAGGTTGTGGCACGACGACGTTAGCCACGCAACTTGGCGCTCTCCTGGCGAGCTCGTTTTCCCGGAGCTCCCTGCTACTCGATTTGCATCCGGATTTCGGAGACGCAGCGCTGTATCTCAAGCTGACCAAGGGTCGCTTCCACTTCTTCGAACTACTGGAAAACACGGATCGGCTGGACGCTGATTTTCTGCGAAGCTTTGTCATGCGGCACTCAAGCGGGCTGGAAGTGATTCCGGCTCCGGAGGGTAGCGTCGCAAACCGAGAGGCGCTGCCGGCGGGCGCATTGACCCACACGTTGAGCTTTCTCCGCCTCCGCTACGAGTTCATTCTTGTTGATCTTCCCCCTGCGCTCAATGATGAGAATCTCGCGGTGATTCGAGATTGCGATCAGCTTTACCTGGTTACGGTCGCGGAAGTGTCAGCGGTACGCAACGTCGTTCGCCAACTGGAATACTTCGGCAGCAAGGGCATTCCTCGCGAAAAGACTCGCGTCGTTTTGAACCGTCATCACAAACGCAATGTGGTTTCGGACGCTCAGATCGAAAAAGTTCTTGAGCAAAAAATCTTCTGGCGGGTGCCCAATCAGTATCCGCAAGTTGTGAAGACGATCCATGAAGGCGACCCCGTTGCCCAGCTTTCCAGTTCCGAAGTGACCCGGAGTCTCGAGGAGTGGGCTGAAACCATCGGCAAGAAGCTGGGGATGGAAGGAAAGAAAAGAGAAGGCAGGGGCATCTTGGGATTGTGGAATCGATGAGAACAGATTTTTAAAGAGCGGGAGGGCGTATGGGTGATTTCAATCCAGCAGTTCCGGCGGCAGCGATCAACCCCGTGATCTCCGGCGAAGCGAAGAAACGCGGCGGTCTCGATTTTCGTGTCTATCAAGACCTGAAAACCGGAATCCATCGTGACCTTCTGAACAAGGTCGATCTGGAGAGAGTGGCTACCGTGCGGGACGACCGCACCCGGCGGCAGGTGTTCGCGGTAATCCAGGATCTGGTGGCCAATCTCGATACGCCTTTGAGCGGGCGGGAAAAAGAGCGGCTCTCGCTTGAAGTGCTGGACGAGGTCTTTGGTTTGGGTCCACTGGAACCACTGCTGCAGGATCCAACGATCAGCGACATCCTAGTCAACGGGGCCAAGGAGGTGTACGTCGAGCGCGCCGGTGTTCTGGAAGAGACGAAAATCATGTTCAAGGACGATGCGCACCTGATGCACATCATCGACAAGATTGTTTCGGCCATCGGAAGGCGCGTTGACGAATCGTCTCCCATGGTGGATGCTCGACTTGCCGATGGGTCCCGGGTGAACGTCATCATCCCACCACTGTCCATTGATGGCCCTCATCTTTCGATTCGCCGTTTCGGTCACATCCCGATCACGGAAGATGACCTGCTGGCAAACCAGACGCTTACCCAGCCGATGCTAGATGTGCTTAAAGGCGCGGTCGCCGCGCGACTCAACATTGTCATTTCTGGCGGGACCGGCGCGGGGAAGACGACGTTCCTGAACGTGCTCTCCGGTTACATTTCAGACAAGGAACGCATTGTCACGATTGAAGATTCAGCCGAATTGCAACTCAAGCAACGCCATGTGGTCCGGCTTGAGTGTCGTCCCGCTAATGTGGAAGGTAAGGGAGCGGTGCAGCAGAGGCAACTTGTGATCAACAGCCTGCGCATGCGCCCCAACCGCATCATCATCGGTGAGGTGCGCGGCGAAGAAGCGCTGGACATGCTGCAAGCAATGAATACCGGCCATGATGGGTCACTCACAACGGTTCACGCCAACAGTCCCCGGGATGCGATCGCCCGCATGGAGACCATGGCGATGATGGCAAACCTGAATTTGCCGGAAAAGGCAGTGCGAAAACAGATCGCATCTGCGGTTACCCTGGTTCTTCAGGTCTCACGCTTAGGGGATGGAACGCGGCGGCTCACGCACATCAGCGAGATCACCGGCATGGAAGATGACGTGGTCAGCATGCAGGACGTTTTTCTATTCGAGAAGCAGGGAGTTTCACCGGACGGCCGGATTTTGGGAGCTTTCACCGCAACGGGTATCCGGCCAAAGTTCGCTGACAAGCTCAAAGCTTCCGGAATTAATCTGCCGCCGAAGTGCTTTGAGCAATCAGTAAGGCTCTGGAACTGAGGAGAAAAGTATGTCGCTCATACTTCTATTCGCGCTGCTTCTGATCCTCTTGTTCGGGTTGCTTCTTTATTTCCTGAAGCCGACCTCGATTGAAAAGGCGGTCGAGGAGCAGTTGGCGAGTATCGAAGAAGCCCAGCCCCATGCGTCCGATCGCATCACGATCCTTAAACAACAGACCGTTCGCTCGGGTACGCTCGAAGAGTTGGCGCAAAAAATACCCGGATCTCCGGCCGTATCGCGGTTGATCAGGCAATCGGGCCGGGATTGGCCCCTCGGTTCAGTCTTCCTGTTCTCGTTAATTGCCGGTCTTGGGAGTTATTGGCTTGTATCCTTAGTCGTCCCCGGCGCGGTCATTAGCTTGGGTATATGCATTGCCGTGGGCTCGGCGCCTTACGTCTATCTGTATATTCTTCGCGAGATCCGGTTCAAGCGATTTGCGGCTCTCCTTCCCGAAGCGGTTGACCTTATGTCAAGAGGTTTGCGCGCAGGTCATTCGATTTCAGCTGTCATGGAAATGGTCGGCAACGAGGTTGCAGATCCGGTCGGACTCGAGTTCCGTGCTTTGCATAAGGAACAGAGCCTGGGTCTTCCCACCCGGGACGCACTAATCGGTCTTATCGATCGAATCCCTCTGGATGACATGCGGTTTCTTGCCACCGCGATTCTTCTGCAGAAGGAATCCGGAGGGAACCTTGCACAGATTCTCGATAAGACCTCAGAGGTGGTGAGAGAGCGGGCCCGATTGCGTGGGCAACTCCAGATCTATACCGCGCAAGGGCGCATCACGGGTTGGATCCTTTGCGCCGCACCATTTGTGATGTTCGGCATTATCAATACTCTCAATCACCAGTACGAGAAAGCTCTGTTGAGCGATCCTTTCGGCCTGAAGATGGTCTACTTTGGGCTGGGCCTGATGGTGATCGGTATCCTGGCTATTCGCAAAATTATTGATGTGAAGATCTAAAAGCATGATGCTTACCATACTTTTCGGACTGAGCTTGTTTGTTGCCTTCTTGCTCTGTTTTCTGCTCCTAATGGGGCGGTCTTCGGCCCAAGGCGCTCTCCTCGAAGAAGTCGCTCGTGGAGCGCGGGGGATCGGAACTGCTTCGGCGGCATGGCGGCCCACTGTGAGCGGAGACTTGGTGGCGAAGCCCTTCACTGCCTTCCGAAAAGCCTTCGCATCCGAGCCTGACCCGGAGATCGTACACCGACTCATGCTCGCGGGCTACCGGAAGCCATATCATCCGGACATCTTCTTGGGGGCGCGGTTAGCTGTGCCGGCCGTATTGGGCTTAACGGTGGCTCTCGTTTTCAGCGAAAACACGATTATCTATTTTCTGTTGGCGCTAGTGATTGGCTTCTTTGCCCCGGATTTCTGGCTTTCCCATGCAATTAACCGGAGGAGGGAGCGGCTCCGATTGAGCCTTCCTGATGGGCTTGACCTGTTGTCCATCTGCCTGGAGGCTGGACTTGGCATGGACCAAGGCATCGTCCGAGTGGGTCAGGAACTTCAGATGAGCCACAAGGAACTGAGCGAAGAATTGCTGCTTATTAATTTTGAACAGCGCGCGGGGGTTCAACGCAACGCGGCATGGCAGTCGTTCGCTCAGAGAGCGAGCTTTGAGAGCGCACGTTCGTTCGTCGCCATGCTCATTCAGACTGATCGTTTCGGAACTCCGATTGCAAAATCCTTGGGCGCGTTCTCAGATGCGCTGCGAACGCAACGTCGCCAACAGGTGGAAGAGCGCGCCGCCAAGACGACTATTAAGCTTGTGCTCCCGCTTGTGTTCTGTATTTTCCCGTCGATGGGGATTGTCGTGGTCGGTCCGGCTGTTATCGCGGTAAAGGATTTCTTGGCACACTTTTTGAAATGAAGATTTTGCAGTTCCAAATCAAAACGAGGTGAAACATGGATAACATTACTTTGATCAGGATAATCGCGGGTGTATTGGCTGCTTGCACGCTCGTTCTATTGATCTACAGGATGAAGAAGAAGGCTCCTCGATAGGATCTGGAGCGCCCAGCTCCCCAGGGACAACTATGCTTGCAAAGCCGCGGGAAGTCTTCGTCTACAACAAGTCGAAGGAGACCTTTCTTGCCTTTCGGGTCGCTGTCGCAGACTCGATTTTGGGCCGCTTAGTCGGGCTGCTCGGCAGAAGATCTCTCAAGCCGGATGGCGGGGTGTGGATTGTGCCGGCAAACTCGGTTCATACCGTCGGAATGTTGTTCTCTTTCGACTTGGTAATGATCGACAAAGACTTCAGGGTAGTGGGCCTGAAGGAGATGGTGAAACCTTTCCGTGTCGTCTTGCCTAAGCTACGGGCGGAGAGCGTGCTGGAGTTGCCGGCTCATACCATCTTCAGGAGCCGCACGGAAGTCGGAGATGAATTAATCATTGAGCGCTACGAAGCAAAGAAAACTCCGATGGGGGGCTCTACACAAATAGTGGAGCCGGTTTCCCAAGAGATCGTTCCTCTCCGCTAATGCCGGATGCTATCGGGAAGCGAGCGCCTGCAAACGGGGTGTTCCCGGGCGTGTGCTTCCGTTCTTTACAGAAGCATAGTCGATGACGAGCGATAAACTGGGTCTCCCAGCATTCGTACCAACATTCCTCCGGCGAACGCCTGAGAGCCAACTTGATCGCGCCGCTGAAAGGTGACCTGAGGGTGTGATGATTCTAGAACTGCGCCAAATTGTCCAAGATAAAGAAACTGTCCTGCCCATGGTTCAATCTTGTATGCATTGAACTTTGGACGACCTGAGCCGCGAAGCCCTTGAGCGCGGATACGACGACACACGCTCGTGTGTCCATTGGACCAGCGCTGGCTCTCACAGTATACTGCCGCGGTATTCTCACTAGAAGTTATCGAAGGTACGCTGTTTAATGTGGCACTTGCTGCGTGCTCACCTGAACCTGAAGCTTCCCTTCCGGCTGGACCTCGATTGGTTTCCCTTTCTTCATGAACTGCAAAAGAGCCGATGGGTTTGACCACTCCAAGTCCCATCCATTTTCAATCGCGAGCAATGTGTACTGGCCAGGAAGCACGTTGGGAAGCGTAAACGTTCCATCGCTATCGCTCTGGTCACGGCGAAACAGTGAGTTGTTCTTTTCAGGTTGCCGCGGAACCAGCACGACCATAGCTCCAGAGACTGGCTTGCGATTGCGCAACACTGTACCGTTCACTGTCCCCAGCTGTTTCGCCAAGGTCACAGTTAGTTGCACCGGGCCAGCTCCGCTGATTTCCACGTTCCTGCCAGCTACTCTTGCACCGGTTGCCGCTAGATTTCCGACAACTGCGCCAGGAACATTGAACACCGAGACTTCATAGATTCCAGGCTGCACCGGACTTTGCGCAACCGTGAACTCGCCGTTCGCCGATACTTGTGCACCGAAAGATCGGCTTGAGTTAGAACTTCGAAACTGAATGAACGCTTGTTGCTGGAGAGCTTGGCCGTCGAGCTTAACTGTGCCACTGACAGCCGCAGCTGAGGAATTCCCGGTTATGTTCAACTCGGAATCCCCTGAAATAGTCACTGTTTGTGTCCAGCTCCTTGGATCCTTGCCATACGATTCCATGGTCACGTCGAATTGCCCGGGTGCGATTCCGCTGATTTCAAAGTCGCCGTTTTCTCTCTGCATGGTTTGACCGATCACTGGAACTTCGGCACCGTCAAATAAGCGTTGAACAATGATCGCGCTAACCTGTTGCTTTTCCTCTGGAGTCCCATCAAGGGTTGGACCGTGAACTCGCAGATGGACTGCGCGTACAGGCATGAGGCTCACATCGGCAGCGGCGCGATCACCGGCTTTGAGAAGCAAAGGAGTGGCCGAGTTTGCGTCGGTCGCGCCGGCGTAAAACGTGAGCGGATATGCCACGTCAAGTGCGGCGTTTTCACCCTCAGGGTCTCGTAGGGGATTGCCTTCAATCGCAGTACTGTCGTGGCGGCGGAAGCGAAAGTTCTGTGGCGACTGCGATTCGGCATACCAGGGTCTCGCCGATACGGCTATGAAATACTTCCCGGGCTGAAGATGTCCGAAATAGTAATGCCCTTGGTCGTCGGTCACGGTTTGCTCGCGGGATTGTGTGGTACGCGTTCCGTTCTCGATCATGCCGTGAAACAGCAGTACATTGGCATCGCGCACCGGATCATTTTGATCGTCGGTTACGGTCCCGGAGATAGCCGCGTCTGGATTCAGGCGAAATACGAGATCTTCGGATCGCAAAGCAGGTCCAACTGCAATGCCGGTGAAATATCCCAGATGCTCTTCAAAGGATTGTAGGCTGAATCCTCTACGTTGCGCGGCCAGCCAATACTTTCCCAGGCTGAGGTTGTTGAATTGGAAATGCCCGTTAGCTCCTGTCGTTATGCTTTGCAGTTTATCGGTACTCTGGGAACGGCCAATGGAGACTTCGGTGTCCGCAAGACTTTGTCCGGTGACTGCGCTCACAACCGTGCCACTGATTTGAAATCTTTCAGGTATTCGGTTCGAGATCGTTTGTGGCTGGGCGAAACCAGTCAAGGCGAACAGCAATGGCCCTAGTATTGTAAAAAACCGTACCATGCGGGCTATTTCCCCACGTGCGTCAGTTGCAAAGTCAATGTGGAGTTCTGCTTTGGTCCCAATGTTAAATGGGTGGCACTACTCAGATATGGACTGAGAGCTTCGGGGCTTGTGTACTCCAGCCCTTCCGTATTATCGAGCGCAACGACCGTGTACTCGCCTGGCGCAAGACCGCTAAATTTAAGCTGACCAGAAAGCATTCCAGCTTTCACTTGCCTTGGTGCCTGATCTGGAATGAGAAGGACAGTTCCTTTGGCCTGATGATCCTGCAGTGAGATATCAAGGGTCGCTCCGTCATCGCGCAACATAACTTCGATCGGAGCAACGCGAAAGTCTGGCGTCACCGTAAGATCGTCATGCAACAAATCTGTTACTCCGCATCGAGCAGACTGAACGTAGAATGAGCCGTTCGAGGTAAACTCCATCGAATACTTCCCTGGCTGAATGTTCTCAAACGAGAGAGTCTGCTGCT
>JAOAPG010000183.1 GCA_025462785.1 Acidobacteriaceae bacterium | reverse complement strand
GTCCGGCGGTCGCACCTGCTTCGCGAGAGATGTTTTCTTCCATTAAGGTTCCGCCGTGGTCGTTTGCTCCCGCGTGCAGGCAAAGTTGAGAGAGTTGCCGATTCAACTTTACCCAGGAAACCTGAATATTGTTGATGGAACCAGCCAGCATAATTCTGGCTAACGCGTGAATTTTCAGATGTTCTGCCAAGGTGGGACCACTGCGCGCAAGCCCTTGATGGAAGAGCAAAGTGTTCTGATGAACGAAGCCGAGCGGGACGAATTCGGTGAAGCCACCGGTCTCATTCTGAATTTCGCGTAAGAGTTGAAGCTGGTTGACCCAGTGCTCGGGAGTTTCGACGTGTCCGTACATTAACGTTGACGTGCTACGAATTCCGCAGCGATGAGCGGCGCGGATGACCTGTTTCCATTGTTCAGTCGAGAGCTTGTTGCGAGAGAGAATCTGGCGAACCTGGTCGTCGAGAATTTCCGCCGCAGTACCGGGGAGCGTGTCGAGCCCGTTGTCACGCAACATGCAGAGGTAATCCCCGAGGGGCATGCCGGTGAGTTCGACTCCGTAGACCATCTCCATGGGAGAGAAGGCGTGGATGTGCATGCCGGGGACTGCTTGCTTCACCGAACGCAAGATGTCGCGATAAAAAAATGGAGGCAGGCCATGAGGCAGGCCACCCTGGATGCATACTTCGGTTGCGCCGATTTGCCAGGCTTCGGCGGCTTTTTGCGCGACTTGTTCCAGCGATAAGAAGTAGGTGTCGGACTCTCGCGGGCCGCGGCTGAAGGCGCAGAACTTGCATCCTACGAAACAAATATTGGTGAAATTAATGTTGCGGTTTACTACGTAAGTTACGAGATTGCCTACTAGTTCACGTCGAAGATCGTTCGCCGCTACCAGGAGGCCGAGTAGGTCATCGTCAACGGCGCTGGCGAGCAACAGGCACTGTTCACGAGAGAGTACGCCGCCGTCCTGAGATGCGAGAACTTGCTCGATGGCGGTTCTTGTTTCGTGCGTAAGGCGAGGAGCAATGTCTGCCCACTCTAATTCTGGAAAATTCTCCAGTTCCGATTGGTTCAAGACTTGAGGCATAAGACCTCCACCAGCTTAGCGAAACAAGTCAGTCTTTGCCGGACGAATCAGATCGCGCGCGCCTCCCCGTCCCGGACGATACGCGAATCCTCGAATGATGCATGCCGGTGTTCGGGCCAGCTTGCCGCAAACCAGACCCGCGGCGCTAGCGAGTTCGTCGGCTACCGCTTCGATGCTTACACGCAAGGGATATCCATGCGGATCGCGGGCACCACGATAATCATGCAGTGCCTGCATTCCCGCAACTCCGATTGCGACTTCGGTCAGACCCTCTCGCCAGGGACGTCCAAAGCTATCAGAGATGATAATGGGAATAGAAAGTTTCAGGTGTTTCTTTAAGTCGCGATGAAGCTTGGCCGCCGACCGATCGGGATCGTCCGGCAGCAATAGAGCGTGCTGGCCACCATTGACGTTCGACACGTCGACTCCGCTGTTTGCGCAGATCAGCCCGTGATGAGTTTCGGTGATCAAGACTCCTCGCTTTCGACGGACGAGTCTCTTGCTCTGCGCAAGAGCTACCTCGGTCACGCGTGCATCCAGCTTATAGCGCCGCGCCCAAGCGCGTGAGCTCGGGGACGGCTTGATCGTTTGCAGATCGACCAGCTGTCCTTCAGCCTTCGATACGATTTTATGCTTTAACACGAGGATGTCGCCCGCTTGCAGTGAGCTCTTGTGATGCTTTAGGGCAATGAGGAGTTTTGCTGAGAGCGACTCTTTGGGCTGGATTTCATCTGGGAAGGGGACGGGGATGACCCGCAGCTCGCGTGTTCGTTCTGGAGCGGCCATTCTATTGGTTCGCAGCGGCCGGAAGCTCGTTGAGGTCCCATTGCCGGACGAGCTGTTGAGCTCTGGTTTCGCCAGGAGCAGCAGCGAGCTGTCGCAAATCCGATGGATTGTCGATGTCGAGCGCAATTCCGGGCAGATGCAACACCAGACAGGGCTTGTTTGTGGCCCGCGCTGCCTCCAGGTGCGGTTTGAAGCTGTCATTCCCAAAGCGCAAGGGGAACAGCCCTGCTGGATTTCGCAGGATTGCATTGGTACCGCGTCCATCGGCTGCAGGCACGAGGACTGAGCCTTCGTCGGGAGCGGCTTGGAGAATTTGCTCCAGCTCTGATGCTCGAACAAGGGGAATGTCGGCGGGAATGACTAGTGTGCCCTGGATGCCGTGTTGTTCGCAGAAGCGGGTTGCCATCTCGATAGCGTCTGTCTCGCTGCGATTTGCGGTGTCGGCGATAACTTGGAAACTGAGACCACGCGCGAGTTCGATTGCGAAAGGATCGCTGGTGACGAGGCTAACTTCGGGCCGGCTCGGGCAAGCGCTGATCGCTTCTATTACATCGAACAGCATCGCGTGCGCCAGCTTCGTACGTGTGGGCTGGTCGAGAAGCGATGCGAGCCGCTGCTTCGCGCTGTCCAGATTCTTTACTGGGATAAGGATCATTGTCTTTCCGTTGCCGCATAGGCATCGCTCTTTGTGGAGAGAGCCGACATCACCGCTTTTGCCAGATTCGTCCTGTCATCCGGCCTCTCCATGATGCTGTTGGTGCAGTAGACTCGCAGTCCGGGGCGGGCGAGTTTTTTCGCCGCTGCCTGGTCGGAGTTGTCGATGATCAAGACATCGAGGAAGTCTTCGTAGGCTTTGGCTACGCCTGCAATCGAGGCTGGCAGTCCTTGGGCGGCCATCAAAATTCCAGCTGGACCGGTTACAGCTTTGTCGCCGACGATCGGGCTCACGGCTACGATTTGTGCTTTGGTAAGGCGCAGCGCCTCGCGGATGCCCGGAACCGCCAGTATCGGGCCAATGCTGGTGATCGGATTGCTCGGGGCAAGTATCACTGCGCTAGCCGAGGTGATGGCCTCAATTACTCCGGGTGCCGGTTCTGCATCTGAGGCGCCGGCGAATCGCACTGAGTTCACTGGATCTTGATACCAGCGCTGCACGAAATATTCCTGGAAACTCAGCTCGCCAGCAGGAGTGTCGACCCGAGTTTCTACTCGCGAGTTGCTCATCGGCAGAATGCGCGCCTGCACGCCCATCTTAGCGGTGATTTCTTGTGTCGCTTCGCTCAACGTTTTGCCCGCGGTCAGCAATTTCGAACGCAGCAGGTGTACCGCGAGATCACGATCCCCCACATTGAACCAGATGGGCTCGGCCAAATCCCGCATGGCCTGCAAACAGAAAAAAGTGTCGCCCTTTACACCCCAACCGCGTTCTTTGCTTAGGAGTCCGGCAAGCACGTAAGTGATGGAATCGAGATCAGGCGAAACATACAGCCCCCACCATTCCAAATCGTCGCCGGTATTAACGACCAATGTGAGTTGCTGATCAGAGACGACCTGCCGCAGGCCGTCGACGAACTTTGCTCCGCCCGTGCCCCCGGTAAGCACAACGATCATGCTGCCCTCCGCTGATTGTGCCCGCGCTCAACCGCCACTTTCACTTTTTCTGCAAGCAAGCTAGGCCGTGCGGCCACTGCCGGTATGAACTCGGGGTACACCGGAAGACGCTGCAACAAACTATACCCCTTAGCCTCGGTCCGTAGTTTCAGCTGATCGAGGTGCGGCCATGGTTTCTCGGGATTTATAAAGTCCGGTGTCAACGGAGAAATTCCTCCCCAGTCGTTAATGCCTGCATCGAGCAGATCATCATAGTACGGCGCGGAAAGATTTGGCGGCGCCTGAATATTGATGTCTGGCATCAGTAGTCTTGCCACGGCTACGGTGCGCAACATTTCACCATGCGATGGCTCGGGCCAGTTTCTCATAGGAATAGCGGGTTTGACGCGGAAGTTTTGGACAATGACTTCCTGAATATGACCGTAGCGCCGGTGTAGTTCGCGAATTGCCAGCAAGGTGTCGACTCGATCTTCCGGGGATTCGCCGATTCCGATTAGCAGCCCGGTTGTGAAAGGCACTTGCTGCTTGCCGGCTTCTTCGATCGTCTTTAGCCGCTTGGCCGGAACTTTGTCCGGTGCGTTATCGTGGGCTGCCCCTGGCGCGAGTAGAGAATCATTTGTGGTCTCGAGCATCAAGCCCATGCTTGGCGAGACGGCTGCCAGACGTTTTATCCATTCGGCACTTAACAGACCCGGATTCGGATGCGGCAGCAGCATCGTTTCCCGCAATACGAGCTCACACATTGATTCCAGATAATGCAATGTGGACTTATACCCCAAATGGCGCAAGGTCTCGCGCATCTCGGGGAAGATGATCTCGGGCTTGTCTCCCAGACTGAACAATGCCTCGGTGCATCCCACCTTTTCGCCCTGCCGGGCCACCTCCAATACTTCTTCGGGAGTCATGGTGTGGGCACCAGCATCGCCAGGATCGCGACGGAAGGTGCAGTATCCGCAATAGTCGCGACACAAGTTAGTGAGCGGGAGAAAAACCTTTCGGGAATAGGTGATTACGTCGGGCTTGAATCGCTGCTTGGCTTCGAGTGAAGCAGAGAGCAACACTGGGACATCTTCATCATTGGCACGAATCAGACGATTTGCGTTTTCACGAGACAGAGGTGATCCGGAACGCAGCCCGTCGAGACACGAATCGAGTGAGTGGCGTTCGTCCCGAGTTGCTGGTCGTGCTTGCAAGTCGCGATCCTCTCCTAAAGACTATCAAACACAGATAAGGATACAGCAGGGATTGTGAACGTGGTCGGCACGCGCCTTATCGGCCGTATTGCCGGACACAGGTGCCTTTAACCAAAACACATCGGCTACTCGCGGCGACTCGCCACGTGATAAAACTCAAGCAGCAAAGCATGTAAGTATGACTGTTTCCCAAGAAGAATTTCGCAGAGCGATGGGGTGCTTCGCCACAGGCGTGACCGTCGTTACTGTGGACGACGATGGCAAAGTTGAGGGCGTGACGGCGAATGCCTTCACCTCCCTCTCTCTGAATCCCTTACTGGTGTTGGTTTGCGTCGAGCGCCAGGCAAGGACTCACGCTCATTTGCATGCGCGTAAGCGGTTCGGAGTCAATGTCTTGTCTGAACAGCAGCGCGCGATTGCAGACTATTACGCGCGCCCTGATCGGACTCACGATCGTGCCGAGCAGGAATCAGGAGCACGCTTCGACCGAACCGCGCATGGGACTCCAGTGCTGCAGGGTGGGCTCGCTTACCTGGAGTGTCGGCTGCAAACAGTGCAGGAGGCAGGTGACCACACGATGTTCATTGCCGAGGTCGAGGACGTGTCGGTGTGGGAGGGCGAACCTCTCCTGTATTTTCGAGGCGAGTATCACAAAATTGGACCGCCGTTCTGACCTGTTATCCAACAGTCGTGAGAGCATGCGGACGGGGGTAGGGGGGCTTCGGCTGCTCGGAGCTTTCGACGGAGAAAGCTCCGAGTAGCTCAGCATGACAAAACGACATCAAGGTTGCGAGGTGATCGCCTTCAGATAGCGGTAATAGAAGTCCACTCCCTTGTAATAGGAGTCAACGCCCAATCTTTCGTCTTTGCCGTGGGCTCGGACGTCGTCCCGATCGATTGCAATTCCCGCTATCCCATACGTCGGAAGTCCCGCTGCGTTGGTGTACACACCGTCAGAGGCTCCCGTAGCCATGCTGGGAATAACGGGCGCTCCGGGCCACATGGTCTGCACAATTTTCCCAAGAGGTCCAAAAACATCCGCACGCAAGGGCGGAGGCGGATAGGATTCCCGGTTGGAGGCGTTGTCGGTGACCTCGCCGATGGCGCCCACGTAGCGGACCGTAACCTTGGGATCAGCTAATACGTTGATAAGCGTTTGCCGAATCTCTTCCGCCGAATGGCCAGGAATAATGCGACAGTTTACATTGGCTTGTGCTCTCTGCGGTAAGGCATTGTTCGCATGACCTGCATCGAGACGGGTTGCAACACAAGTCGTTCGCAAGGTGGAGTGATCGATAGGATCTTGCGAGAGCCGAGTGATCGCGGCTGGATCTGGAGGAGTCTTGAGAATTCCTTTCATGTCCGCCGCGCGCTGTCCGGTTTCGACCGTTGACATGCGTTCGTAGTAGGCGCGCGTCACGTTGTTTAACTCAAATGGAAATTCGTAGCGTTCCAATCGCGCGAGGGCGTCTGCCAGGTGGTAGATCGCATTGTCGGGAACTGGAATCGAGCTGTGGCCACCGGGATTCGTAACAGTGAGCTGATAGTCGGCATACAGCTTCTCGGTGGCATCTACAGAAATGTTCTCCACCTTGCCATGATTTGTATTCACGCCACCACCGTCGCTGTTCAGCACGAACTCGGCGTCGATGAGATCGCGATGATTTTTGATAAGCCAATCGATGCCATTGGATTTCCCGCCCTCTTCGTCGGCTGTTAACGCGAGGATAATGTCTCGATCGGGTTGGTATCCCTCTTTTTTCAGGCGGATCAGGTCAGTGACCCAGATTGCGTCATCGCTCTTCATGTCCTGCGTGCCGCGTCCGTAGAAGTAGCCGTCTTTTTCAACGAACTGAAACGGATCGGTGGTCCAGTCTTCGCGATGTGCTTCGACCACATCGAGGTGACCAATCAGCAGGATGGGCTTATGTTTGCCCGTGCCGTGGTAGCGAAGCACGAGATTTTTCTTGCGATCGTTCGGCCCGAGAATCTGCATATCGCTCTCGCGGAACCCGGCATCTCGGAAGCGCAGTGCCATCGCGTCTGATGCGGTAGTCACGTTGCCGACCGAGTCGGTGGTATTGATCTCGATTAGCTGCTTAAAGATGTCATGCGAGAGCTGCTTAGTGGCGTCATCAATTTGTGCCGGGGATGTGAGCGGGAAAAGCAGGAACGAAGCGAAAAAGAAAGCCGCGCGTAGGTGCAATCCGGGTCTCCTAAAAACCGTGATCTACTTGGAACCTCGTCAACAGTAATGACTTGCTGGGAAGAAGGCAAGGGCAGTGCGGCTTGCCAATTTTGTCGCAACGTGTAGCTCTGTGAAAGATATTGCACCTCAAGTCTGCCGCACTCAGAATGAATAGCAGTTTCATTTGCGAAGGAGGAACTCGATGCCAATACTGGGTAACGAAAGTTTTCTTTGAGCGCGCTCTCCATGAATTGAACGAGATAAGAGACGAAGTCATAAACTTGGCGACGGATCACGATATTTTACTGGAAAGTACAACATGAGGTGATTCAGCGCAATCGGCGGCTCTTGACAATCCGTGGTGTGTTTTTTGACATGCTGAATGACGCTTACGCGCACAGCGCAGCAATCCGAGTGCGACGACTCGTTGACGGGGACAGCAGGGCAATCTCCCTGAGAAGACTTCTTGAGGAGCTGAGGAAGTACCCGCATCTAATGAATGGCCGGGTCACCGACACCGAATTAGTAATCGATTGTGGCGAGCTAGATCGAAAGACCGCAAAAAGTGAAAGATTATGTTGATCAGTTCATTGCGCACCATGACCGATCTCCAGTTGCAGCAGTCCCAATTCACCGGGAATTGAATGCAGCAATTGAGTTGCTGATTAGTTTGCTAAGGAAGTACTACAGCATCCTTGCTGGATCAGATATTGATGTAGTTGTTGGTTACCTTCAAGATCCTTTGGCCATTTTTCGTTTTTCTTGGATCGATATAAAAGCTGAGACGATGGATTAACTAGCTTCTGAATAGCGAGACTTTTTTTACTCTCAAGACTCTCATTACGTGATTCAGTATCCATACGCGGAGGTTCTCATGTTTAGGCGGTCTTTGCTGGTAATCATTGTAGTGATCCTGTTGGCCTGTATTGCTGCTTTTAGTGCTGGCAAGAGTGGTGCCGCTGTTCCCAGTCCTGTCGTTAACACTTCTGTGGCTAAGGCATCCGGCCAGGAAGCTGCTGTTTTTGCCGGGGGATGCTTTTGGGGTATTCAGGCTGTCTTTCAACATGTGAAGGGCGTGGTCAGCGCTAGTTCCGGGTATTCCGGCGGAGAGGTAAAGACTGCGGAATACGAAACCGTGAGCAGTGGCGAGACTGGCCATGCTGAGTCGGTGAAAGTTGTTTACGATCCGTCGCAAATTACGTATGGCGAGTTGCTGCGGGTGTTCTTCTCGGTCGCGCATGATCCGACGGAACTGAACCGGCAAGGACCCGATGAAGGAACTCAATACCGGTCCGTGATTTTCTACGGCAACGATGCGCAAAAGCGGATCGCGGATGCGTATATCGCGCAACTTAATCAGGCCAAAGTTTTTGAACGAAAGATTGTTACGCAAGTGGTCCCCCTGAAGGCGTTTTATCCTGCGGAGGCGTATCACCAGAATTACGCGGCGAATCATCCGAACAACATGTACATCATGATCAACGATGCGCCTAAGGTTGAGCATTTGAAAAAGGAACTTCCGGAGCTTTACAGCAAAGACTTATACAGCAAGAAATGAAGGGCGCATCCAAAGGGGAAGTTATGTTCGATTCCGAGCTTGATCGAGAGACGTCTTCCACCAATGTGCGGCGGCGCGCATTCTTGGGATTTTCGTTGTCCGCAGCTGCGGGGCTTGCCCTCTGGTCATTCAGGAAAACCCGTATTGCGGAAGCGGCAATGCCCGCAGAAGCTGGGGGAGATGTTACGGTCATCCGGTTCTCTGATGATGGACAACGTCTCGAGAAGCTACGCATTCCCAAGGTCGTCAGAAGTGAGGACGACTGGAGAAAGCAGCTATCACCGGGGGAGTTTGAGGTCACTCGCCATGCGGATACGGAATTTGCCTTCTCGGGAAAATGTTGGAACTTGCACGACAAGGGTTTGTATCGTTGCGTCTGCTGTGACAATGCGCTGTTCAGTTCAGAAACGAAATTTGAATCAGGAACGGGGTGGCCAAGTTTTTGGCAGCCAATCGCATCCGAGAACGTGCGTGAGATTCGAGACAGCACATTTGGAATGGTGAGGACGGCAGTATCCTGCACGGAGTGCGATGCCCACTTGGGCCACGTGTTCGACGACGGTCCTGAACCGACACATCTTCGCTATTGCATGAATTCGGCTTCTCTACGATTCGTGAAGAAGGCCTAAGCGTTAGCTAGACTGCTTCGGAATTTGGAATTCCGAACTCGAGTCGGCTTAGTACTCGTCGCAGTCTCAATAACACCCAGGCTAATGCTGCCAACCCGGCAATCCAGATCGTGAATGAGGCTCTCACAACCCACAGCGGAGCTTGTCCGACTCTCCGCAGTACGAATGGCAGGAAGTTCCATGTTGTGATGTGGACGTAGTCCCACGAATCCTGCGTCATCGCCTCGGTGTTCAGTCTCCAAGCTTCCATTTTTCCTAACGCGAACGCGACAATATTCTTGAATCGGAGCGCGATTACCCACGTAGGGTGGCCGAATGTTTCCATCTGGTAGATTTCGAGCGGCAGCCAGAATGTGAGTGATGCTATTTGGATGACCGCGCTGATGGCGATCAATGCCAATCCCACGCGCCAGATGAATTTTCCGAGTTGCTGACGATAGCGCAATAGCAAGGGAACAGAGATGAATGCCACGAATTCGACTGCGGTCGAAACGTAACGATCTCCCCAGGCGAAATCTCCGTTCCAGACTGTATATCTTGCGTAAAAGCTGATATATGCGAGCAGTAGCACGAAAGCTGCGAGCACGTAGGCTTTGACTTCAGGAAGGAATCGCTTCCAGGCGAAGACAGAGATGACAATCGTGAGGATAATCAGAGGATCAAAGAGAAAGATGGACTTCTCGGGGGTGATCAGCGGTCCCAGAAAGCCGACGTGGAATGGAGTTTCGAAGGGATAATTTGGCGGCAACCTCGGGTCCTGCAACCGGTGCTCAATGGTGAAATAGTGCACATATGTATCGAACCAAGTTCCGAAGCGGTAGAACTGGTACAGGCGATCGAGCAAGAAGAAAATCAGATAAACGGGAACAGCTGTTTTCACATAACAAAGAAAACGCTCCCACATGGCGGGTGTGCTTGCCCGCTCGAACCACATCACAAGCAACAGAAAAACTCCCGCAGCGATTATGTCGAGTCCCGTCGTCAGTCTGGTTAGTAGGTTGAGGCCCAGAGCGGCTGAGCCGATGAGCAAAGAACTCTTGTTTCCGGTGCGCGACCATTCGTACTGAAATGTGAACCCGATCAGCGTCAGAAGCATGATGTAGTTGTTCTCCATCATGTTCTGCGTATAGTGCAGATGAGTGGTGCAAAACAGCAGTGCCAGAACACCAGCGGCAGATTGCCGAGTGGTAAATTGCAGCATTCGCAGGAAGCGAAAGCAGACCAGCGCTGTCAGGAGTGTCACTAAAATGTTTGTGCTGTAGCTGACGATGATGTTGCGAGGCGTTGGATCGGTGCCGTCGTAGCGATCAAAAACCGGCAACTTCCCGATGAAAGTTCCAATAATGTCCGCAGGCAGCATGAGAACTGGCTGACCAATCCCGTACCAGTCGTAGAGTTTCCCGCCGCGGCCGTGCAGCCCGAATTCAGGATACTCATTGGTAAAGACCGGAGGCTCAGATGTCCAGAAAGAATGTGCCGTTTGCAGGCGATGCATTGTATCGGCAGTGCCGAGTTCGCCCGATTGCACGACAAATGCTCCGAGGCAGGCGGTCAAAGCTAATAAAAAGACGGGCTCGCGGAACCAGCGGCGGAAACGATTGATCATTGTCAGTCATGGTAATGCAGGCTGGATGCCGCGACAAAGTTGGTGGCGAGGACAACCACGCGAGCTCTGACGAGAATTGTATTCGTGAGGCTTACAATGATTGTTCTATGAATTCGCCGTTGCCTACCTTTCGAGCACCCACCCCGGCCGAACGCATATTCAACCGCGTCTTCGGATTTCTTGTCGGAATCGGGCTTGGCTTCTCCTACAACTTTCTACTTGAAGTGCGTGGTCGCAAGAGCGGCAAACTCTATTCCACTCCAATTGATTTATTGGAGCTTAATGGCAAGCGTTTCCTGGTAGCGCCGCGCGGCCGCACACAGTGGGTGCGCAATGCCGAAGCAGCCGGCGAAGTTACACTCAAAAAGGGGAGCACGAGAAGGAAGTTCCAATTGCGGGCGCTTGCAGACAGCGAAAAACCAGAAGTATTGAAAGGTTATCTCGATACTTTCAGGCGGGAAGTGCAGCGCTATTTTCCAGTGCAAGCGGGCTCGCCGCCAGAGGCGTTCGTGCCGCTATTACAAAGCTATCCCGCGTTTGAGCTGATTGCTCAGTAGTGAACAATTACTCCAGTACGCTATCGTCCAGCTTTTTCCTTCGCCATTCGTCAGCGGCATTCACAAATGCAATCACCAGCGGATGCGGATTGTCCTGCGTTGACGAGAGCTGTGGCTGGAAAAGCGTAGCTACATAAAAGCGGTGTGTTGGCGATTCGATCGCGCGGATCTCTCCATCAGAGCCGCGAGCTACCACGGGAAAGCCGGCCTCCATTACAGCCCATTCGAATTCCGGATTCACTTCGAAATTGCAGAAGAATTCCTCCGTCACCGTCTCCTGCTTATAAAAAGACTGTAAGTAGGAGCCCGGACGCAAACGGATTTCGGGAACTAGTCCCGCAAGCTTCGGCGCGTCTCCGCCGCGATTCGGTACCACGCAAGCCACAGGGTAGATCACGATGTTCTTTGATCCTGAATTGTTCTCGGCACTGTCCGCATCGGCAATGCCGAGTACGTTGCGGACACATTCGATAAGGGCATATTGAAAGCCTCCACAGGTACCAAGAAACGGCCAGTCTCTTCGACGCGCAAATTCAATCCCCTTGAGCATGCCGTCCAAACTCTTGTAGGGACTGCCAGGAGATGCCCAAAGTCCGTCAAAGCCTTCCAGTAGCCTTTCTGCGTCAGGTTCGAGAGTAGAAGGAGTAGCAATCCACTCCGATTCAACTTTGCACTTCAGCTTGGTGGCTGCATGTTGCAATGCGTCGTTGGTCGCGTGGTGGGAACGAAATTCGGGGTTGAAGTCACCTAGAATTCCGATGCGAACGGCGTCAGTCACGAAGACATTCTAATTGAGAGGAGCTGGGAAAAAGACGGGAGGCAGGTAAGCAAAGGGGTAACCGCAACGGCTCTTTTTAAAAACGGGAATCCAACAGCAATTTCTCCGCACTGGAGCGGCTGCTGGATTTTCCGAGCGAGGAGCCAAGCTTACGGGCTCTGCAAAAAAGCTATTTCGCTGCCGCGAAAGTCATCTGCACATCGGCTTTGTCTGCTTCTTCAACTTTGAACAGCGAACGTGGCGTCAAGGTCATGAAACTGGCCACGAAGGTGTCCGGCATTTGCTGGATGCGGATATTAAAGGTGTTGACCGAATCGTTATAGAACTCACGACGGTCCGCAATCTGGCTTTCCAAATCCGTGATGCGCTTTTGAAGTTGCATGAAGCTAGTATTGGCCTTCAAGTCAGGATAGTTCTCGGCTACCGCGAAGACTCCGCGCAGTGCTGAAGCCATGCTCTGGTCGGCTTGCGCTTTTTGATCCACGGATGAGGCCTGCCGATATTGGCTGCGAGCTTGCGTGATCTTCTGCAAGGTATCGCCTTCAAAATTCATGTAGCCTTTGCATACGTCCAGCAGCTTGGGCAACTCGTCGTGGCGTTGCTTGAGCATGATGTCGATATTCGACCATGCCTTATCGATATCGTTCTTGAGAGCCACCAGGCCGTTGAAGATGGTTACAACGTAAAACGCGAGTCCGGCTGCGACGAACAGGAAACCGATCAAAATCACAGTGTTCATGGCTTGCTCCTTCAAGCTTTAATCATTGCCTATTTACTTACAACAATCCGTAGTGCGCCAGGAATATAAAAACCGAAAGTAATGTCAAAGCCGGGCCGCCCCAGATCATTGACGCCGATTTCCACCCCAGTGATCGCACCACATCGCGCTGACTTCGCCAGGAAATAAAGAATGCCGGATTATGGCTGCCCTTCATGAGTACAACCGGAGGATTCGGGTCAAATTCCTCCATTGCGATCCCGACAGCGGCCCCGCTAGCACTTGACGAAGAGGAGTCTGACGAAGTGGTTAACGAGTCCACTCCGGCTCCGGCCCATGCTGCGGGATTCGTAATTCCTGCCTTCATCAATGCCGCTGCGACTCTCTGCTGTTGAGTCATGGCAGAGGAGTCGGAGCCCTGCGCGGGATTGGAAAGGCGAATCACTTCCTGATGTGTGGCCTGTGCCGCGGCATGGGCAACATTTGGCATGAAAGTGGACGGAGCTTGACCCATTGCGCTGCCTAAGATCAACCCAGGGTTTTCGGCCAGAGTTCCCAAAACAAAAAGCGCGTTCTTCGTTTTAATACAGTATTCCTCTATCTTGAGTTTCTTATCGCTACTCACACCGTGTCGGCTCAAGAACACACTTACTGCTGGGGGAACGTCGGCGCCGAAGGACAACAGTGAAGTGCCGTACTCCTCGTGGAAGTCGCGATGAATGTCCATTTCCGCACCGTCGGGATTAACCAACACTTTTCCGGTGTTGTCGTCGATAAAAAACGGCAAGTGCAGGCTTTCTTCCGCGACTTTCTCCCACTCGTTACGCTTTCCCGATTGCTTTAGTTGCCAGGCTATCGTGCGGTAGTAATAACAGGGCAATGCCGTGATCGGCGCAGGCATGGTGTGTGGGCCGACCGCCAAGCCGCTTACTTCGACCAAACCCATGGATGCGCTACGAATCTTTGAGGCGGGAGTGTTCTCAATCAGCCGCTTGCGGTTAAGCAAAGTGAATCCCCGGTAAAACAGGTAGACTCCCGCGCCAGCCCCCACCAGGGCCCATGCCCAGCCGTTCCCGCGTCCGTACAAGACAACTAAGATTGCCAGAGATAAATTCACGTTTGGTCCCGACACTTCGGCCCAGAGATGGCGGATGGTGTCGTTCCGAGCGTAATTAGACGGGGTATGCTGAGGCAGCAGAAAACGGCATTTTGAACTTACGGAAGTAATTTGACGCAGGCCACGTCAGGGCTTAGCGGGATGAAACCGCGCGTTCTTTCAGGATCTCGTCCACAGTGCTAAGCGCGGTTTCCAGCTCTTCCTCCTTGCTATAGAAGTGCGGAGAGAAGCGCACGCCTGCTTGGGGTCGCCAGTCGACTAGAACTTGACGGTTCAATAACTCGCGGCAGACTTCTTCTGAATCAGGCATGTCGATGGAAACAGTTCCGCCTCGTTTTTCCGGATTTCTCGGCGTATTGACTCGCCAGCCGTGCTTATCGGCTAATTCAATAAGACGCGCTGTCTGCCGCTTCGACTTCTCACGGATACGATCGATGCCAACTTCAGTGATAATTTTTAGGCCAGGGCGCGCTGCTTCGAGTGAGGGAACGTGTGGCGTTCCATTCATAAAGCGGTAAGGCGGTTCCGTGTAGCGATTGGAACCAACCTCGAACGCGAATGGGTTTTCGTGGGCCGCCCAGCCGGTGAACTTGGGAATTAGTTTCCTGCCGAGATCGGGGCGAACATAAAGATAGGCGGTGCCGGGACCGCCGCAGAGCCACTTCAACACTCCCCCACAAACAAAATCGACATCGAGGGCCTGCACGTCGACAGGCACGGTCCCAAGAGATTGAAATGTGTCGAGCACCACAAGAGCGCCGACCTGATGCGCCTTGTCGATGATCGCCTTGGCGTCATTGATATAGCTGCTCCGGAAAAGCACATGAGAAATCGGAACCAGCAAGGTTTCATCATCGATCGCCGCAAGCAGGCGCTCCGTTGGAACAGTAATTCCGTCGTCCGTTTTCACCATGTGGACGCGGGCGCCGTTCGCACGTTGAGCCTCCCAGAAATACATGACCGAGGGAAAGTTCATGTCGGAGTAGACGACATTGTTACGCTTACCTGAAAATTCGAAACACGAAGCCACGACTGCTTGACATGTAGTGACGTTCTGATGAACCGACACCGAATGCGCGGGCGCATTCATGAGCGCGCCAACTTCATTGCCCACCTCTGCGCCCAGCATCCACCACTTTTCTTCCCAAGCGCGTACGCCGCGTGTGGCCCATGTATCGGCGTATCCTTTCATTGCGCCATAAACACCACGTGGCATTGCTCCAAGCGAATTGCTGATCAGTAAGTGGTCCGGTCAAGAATCGGAAACTCGGAACGATATCTCAGTAAATCGTCATTCATTGCTTGTCGCCTGCTTGGTTTTCTCTACTTCTTTCGGTTCAGAAATTGACCTGCTCGATTTAATTACCCAATATGCCAGTGTAAGGACAACGAGATAGGCAGCTCCGCTGAGGATGGTTAAGTGTGACATCCAGCCGGTCTCGATAATAGCAATGATCAGTAGCACGAATCCTAGTATCGAACCCCATGTGCCCAACGGCGAACGCATAGGCAATGCGGCGATTTCTTCTGCTGAAAGTTGCTTGCGGAAGTTGACGTGAGCGGCGAGTGAAACTAGCCAGGCCAACAGCAGCCCGAACAGCACGGCACCGAGAATCGATACAAATGCTGTCTTCGGAGCCCAAGTTTCAAGGACGAGTGCGACCACAATTCCGTAAGAAGACGCTAGTAGGGCGGGTGTCGGCGTGCCCGCTTTGCTCAATCTCCCGAAAATCTTGGGAGCCCATCCGCTGCGGGCCATCGAAAACAGCATGCGGGAGCATACATAAAGACAGGCATTAGAACTCGACAGCGCAGCTGTTAGCACGACAAAGTTCAGGAAATGCGTTGCTCCCGGTATGTGAACCTGCCGGAACACAGTCACGAATGGGCTCTCGGTCACGCTGGCCCGGTTCCATGGCATGACTCCGGCCAGCACGGTAATGGCACCCATGTACACGCAGGTGAGAATAATGAAAGTGAGCCGCACGGCGCGAGGAATGTCTTTTGCCGCCCGGGACTCACCAGTGGTTACCGCTACCATCTCGATGCCTGCGAATGTATAGATCGCAAAGCCCATCGCAAAAAGTGGAGAAAGAGTCCCATTGGGGAGGAATCCACCATGCATCGTGTATTGCGACGGGACACGTCCGCCAAAGAGCAGGCTTGTGCCTATGACCATGAAAGCTGCGATAGTCACCACCTTGATCATCGCAAACCAAAATTCAAAGCGGCCATAAGCGCCCACGCTGCTGAGGTTCACAAGCAATAGTGCGACGGAAAACATAGTCACCCACGACCAGGCGGGTACGGCCGGGAACCAGAAGGCCATGTAAGTCGCCGAGGCTACGAGTTCTGCACCAATTGAGAACGCCAACGCCGCCCAGTAACCGGCGCGTGCTATAAATCCAGACCACTCATTCAAGTAGATGTCGCCGTAAACGCCGAATGATCCTGCGGCGGGGTGTTTACTGGAAAGCTCACCCAATGCCATGGCGACCGTATAGGCCAAGAATGCAGCCAGCGCGTAACTCAGAATGACTCCTGGCCCTGCAATTTCCAGCGCGGCAGCCGAGCCTAGCAGCAATCCGGTTCCGATTGATCCACCGACGCCTACCATGGCCATTTGGCCTGCACTGAGCTGGCGCCGAAGTCCTTGCTCTAGAATCTCTCCAGCTTCCTCTGGCATTTGCCACCTATACCAGAAAAGGCTGTGTTCCCAAAGATTGATGCTCGCCGGTGACCTAAGTAATCGAGCCTTGGCGTTACTTGATTGCTGCTCACCTAACCCAACCCCTAAAATTTGCTTTGGGACACTCCGCTTTCTCATCTTCTTTCATGTCCGATACCGCCAAACGATTAGACCGGGCCGAAATCACCAAACGCGTCGAGCGTGCGGAGAAGTTGCTGCAAAAAGGCAAGACCGCCGAAGCTCTCGAGGAGTATTTGCAGGTACTTGCAGCTGATCCGGCGAACGATACGTTCCGCCAGATGACGGCCGATCTTTGTCTCTCTTTGCAGCGAATCCCGCAAGCCGTGAAGCTGATGGGGGAGTTGTTCGAAAGGCAGGCCGACGCTGGCGACGCCACACGTGCCAGCCTGACCTATAAGAAGCTTGCCAGGTACGTGAACCCGACTTGGGAGCAGAAAGTTCGCTGAGCGGGGAGAAACCGGATCTGTTGCGCTCGTGCGGCAACTCCACCTTGCTGAGCACGCTGACCGTCCTCGACCCCGAGACCGGTGAACCGGTGCCCCGTGACGGCCGGACGATGGGCGAGCTGTGCCACCGCGGCCCGAACAACATGCTGCACTACTGGAACAAACCGGAGGGGACCGTCGAGCTGATGCGGGACGGCTGGA
>JAOAPG010000161.1 GCA_025462785.1 Acidobacteriaceae bacterium | reverse complement strand
TCGTCCACTTTTCTTCCTGCGCCGTTGATTGCGGCCGTAATCAAATCCTGAAGCATCTCGACGTCACCTTCTTTGACCGCTTCCGGATCGATTTTGATACTCACTACTTGTTTGCGGCCGTCCATTTTCACGGTAACGGTGCCACCGCCCGAGGAGCCCTCCACCACGGTCTCTTCCATTTTCTTTTGCAGGACTTCATATTGCTTTTTCGCCTGCGACATCAATTCTTGAATATTAAAGCCGCCCATTAGAAGCCTCTTGTCTCCCACATCAGATGTCCCGTGCTGTAGTGATTATTAGCGCTTGTCACGATAATCCTTCTCTCGATAATCAATGATGGTCCTGATCTCGGCTCCGAATTTCTCTTTCATGCGTTGCACGACCGGATCCCGTTCGGCGCGGCTACGACCGCCACCATTGCTGTTAGATGTTGAAATCCGATTCGTCGGTCCTGATTGCGCAACTCCGCCGGGCAGCACTTTCAATTTCACCGCACGCCCAAGCACTCCGCTGGCCGTTGCAATTGCCATACGCTTTCCTTCAGCGCCGAGTGACATATCGATGACGGTAGCCGACGATCCCACCTTAATTACGAGTTCGCTTCCGGCAAGTTGCCATTCACCGGCTTCCAGCATGGACGACAGCATGCGATGGCCACCATTGGAGAGAGCATTCAGAACCGCATTCTTTACTTCATCAATTTGTAACGGCTGCTCCTCAGGAACCACTAGCTCCGGTTTATCATCCTCTTCGACTCTCGTCTCCGTTAGAGCTGGTGAGTCCATCACGGCAACAGGTGCAGCTGATCCCATCACCACTGTTGCAGTAGCTATGCTCGAAGCAACTGCGCGCGCGGGTTGCTGCGGTCGATCTTCAGGCGAACTCTCACCTGAGGCGTTGCTGCTAGACAGCTCTGGCTTTGAAGTGCCTTTACGCGCCGAATCGGCGGCGAATGGAGAAACATAGTTCGGTCGTGCAGGCTGTGGAGCTTCCCGCTTGTGATTGTCAGCCCTGCTCGTGCCAGAGGGTCGCGCGTCTGGAACGATAGACGGCTTCGTCCGTGCGCTGCTCCTGGTCTGCGACGCGGCATCACTCAACAACTGCTCAATTGGAAGCAAGCGTTGAGCATGCGACATCTTCAATAGACCGAGTTCCAGATGAAAACGCTGTTCTTGCCGATAGCCAAGTTCTCCGTGAGTTCGTAAGATAATCTGCAAGTGACGGGTTAAGTCCTCTTCGCTGAACAATTCCGCAACTCGCGAGACCCGTTGCCGCTCGTCGCCGGAAATCTGCAGCAGGGAAGAGTCACCTCCCGCAACCTTGGCAACTATTGTGTTTCGCAAAAATCGAACCATCTGTCGAGCAAAGTGGGTTGGGTTTTGCCCGTCGCTGATGAGACGATCCACCTGGCGCAGAATTTCTTCACTGGATCCGCGTGCGACCGACTGCATCACCTCTTCAAGAACTCCCGAAGGAGCGGCGCCCACAAGTTGGCGAACCGTCTCAGCCGTAAGTCTTCCGTCGGAAGACGCGATGGCCTGGTCGAGAATGGAAAGTGCATCCCGTACAGAGCCGTCTCCCGCTTCGGCCAGCAAAGCTAATGCATCTTCATCGGCCGCGATATTTTCGCGGCCTGAGAGATCCCGGAGTTGACCGAGGATCTCCTCAAACCGTACGGCGCGAAAGCTGAAATGCTGACAGCGGGACCGAATCGTCTGCGGAATATCTTCAGGCTGAGTAGTGGCCAGCATAAAGACCACATGGCCTGGCGGTTCTTCTAGTGTTTTTAAAAGCGCGTTGAACGCTGCATCCGTGATCTGGTGAGCTTCGTCCAGTATGTAAACTTTGAAGCGATCCCGCGCTGGACGGTAGCGGGCAGCCTCTCGCAATTCTCTAATCTCATCGATGCCGCGATTTGTGGCGGCGTCGATTTCAATAACATCGACGGCATTCCCGGCACGAATTTCGGTGCAAGACTCGCATACTCCGCAGGGCTCCGTCACCGGTTTCTCGGACGAACGGCAATTCAGCGCCATTGCGAGAATCCGCGCTACCGTCGTTTTTCCAATGCCGCGATGTCCACTGAAGATGTATCCGTGAGCAATTCTGCCTTGTTCCACAGCATTCTTCAGAGTACGGGTGACGTGCTCCTGCCCGATGACTTCGGAGAAATTTTGAGGACGATATTTGCGGGCAAGAACCTGATAGCTCATGTTGAAGAGAACAACTGATTATACGTGAAAGGATTGTAGTCCCGGGAAGGTGCAACTCGAGGCGAACATGATGGATTGTTATTTCGCAAACCCGCTTCATACTCGCAGCATCCAACGCGTCTGAACATTTGACTTACGAGAATACCTGATGCAGCAAAGTTCAAGCGGCACTATTCCGGTTCGACAATTCGGCCGTTCGGACGCCAAAATCTCTATCTTAGGTTTCGGAGGTCATCATCTCGGGGACGCGCCAGATCAGAAAACCGCGGTGCGCATCATTCAAGAAGCTGTCGATGGAGGGATTACCTTTTACGACAACTGCTGGGAGTATCGCCGTGGAAAAACGGAAATCTGGATGGGTGCCGGACTGAAAGGCCGCCGTGACAAAATTTTCTTGATGACGAAAACCTGTCCGCATGGTCGCGATGCTGGTCTCGCGCTCGAGATGCTGGAGGAGTCACTCCACCGATTACAAACCAATCACCTCGACCTTTGGCAGGTTCACGGAATGGCTTTCGATAATGATCCGGAACTGTTCATTCGCCCGAATGGCGCGGCTGAAGCTCTGACGAAAGCTAAAAAAGACGGCAAAGTGCGTTTCGTGGGATTCACTGGTCACCAGAATCCTAACGTGCACCTCGGAATGCTGAACACTGGCTTCCCCTTTGATTCAGTTCAGATGCCGTTGAACGCGTTCGATTCGAATTTCATTCGAAGTTTTGAGCACCAAGTCTTGCCGGAGCTGAACAAGCGTGGGATAGCGGTACTGGGGATGAAGCCGCTAAGCGGCCATGGAGAGCCGATAAAAGGTGGCGCTCTCACCGTACAGGAGGCTTTGCGGTATGCCATGAGCCTGCCTGTCACCACGACTATTACGGGAATCGACAGTCTGGAAGTCCTCCATCAAAACTTGCAAATTGCACAAAACTTCACACCTATGTCGCCGGCTGAAATGAGCGAGCTTCGCAATCGCTGCAAAGACTACGCCGCAGATGGCCGGTACGAACTCTACAAGCTCTCTTTGAGGTTCGATAATCCTGAGTCGCGGCTTGCTCATGGGTTCCCGCTCGACACTAAACAATCCGAGGTCAAAGATATGCTGGGCTCCGAACTGAATACCGGTCATCCATTTCCAGAGAAGCAGCTTTAGGAGGGTGGATTGATTCCCAAGCTGGAGTTCAATCGACGCAGGTTCTTGAAAGGTGCTGCCGTCTTGGGCACGGCACCGCTCATTCTTGGAGG
This sequence comes from Acidobacteriaceae bacterium, assembly GCA_025462785.1. Taxonomy (GTDB): domain Bacteria; phylum Acidobacteriota; class Terriglobia; order Terriglobales; family Acidobacteriaceae; genus JAOAPG01. The sequence continues at coordinate 4,852 of JAOAPG010000161.1, read as the reverse complement.
CAGCATGGCGCAGCAGGAGCAAAATACGCAGCAGGTTCCTTCGGGCGTTGTTCCTAAAAAGCAGCTCGGCCGAACGGGCGTCGAGGTATCCGCGTTAGGACTCGGAGGATATCACCTCGGCTCCGCTGAAACTGATCGTGCCGCGAATGAGATAGTTGCTAAAGCACTCGATCATGGCATCACTTTCTTTGATAACGCGTGGGAATATCACGACGGACTGAGTGAAGAGCGGCTTGGTAACGCGCTAAAAGGGAAACGCCAACAAGCTTTTTTGATGACGAAAGTGTGCACCCACGGTCGTGACAAGAACGTTGCGATGCGAATGCTGGAAGAGTCTTTGCGGCGGTTGCAAACCGATCATCTGGACTTGTGGCAGATCCATGAAGTCATTTATGAGAATGATCCGGACCTGATTTTCAAACCCAACGGCGCTGCCGAGGCGCTGCTTACTGCTAAGCAGCAGGGCAAAGTTCGTTTTATTGGCTTCACCGGTCACAAGGATCCCGAGATCCACCTGAAGATGCTTGCGCACAACTTTCCTTTTGACACCGTGCAGATGCCGCTCAATTGTTTCGACGCGACTTTCCGCAGCTTTGAAACGCAAGTCTTGCCCGAGGCGGCTCGCCAGGGACTCGCAGCTCTAGGGATGAAAAGCCTGGGAGGAGTGGAGAGATGGTGCGCCATGGGGGGATTACGGCAGAACAAGGTTTGCGCTACGCAATGAGTCTTCCGGTCGCCACGACGATCAGCGGCATTGAGTCGGTGGAAGTGCTGAACCAAAATCTTGGGGTTGCAGTGAATTTCCAGCCACTTTCCACGGCAGAAATGCAGAACCTACGAGGTCAATGCCGAAAATTTGCTGCTGACGGCCGATATGAGCTTTTCAAAATGACGACCAAGTACGACGGCAAAGTCGGACGCGAGCAGCATCATTTTCCGACTACACAAGATCTGCCGCTTTAATTTAAATTCGTTTTGATACGCCGGATGAAAGCGATGGAGTTGCCGTTGAAGCACTGCGAAATTGTCCTGGTCAGACATCTCGAAGATGCGATGGGCTACTCCTGCGGCGCCGTCTCAACGGAAGAGTGTGCGGAGTGCGGCACGAGTGTGTGCAATTTGCATGCTGAGTCGTGCGATCATTGCGGCGAGAGTCTATGCGCTTCGTGCTTTTTCCGGCATGTAGAAGAGCCGCACAGCAAACGCCCGGGTTTCGAGTACTCCTGCCATTGCAGAACGTGAAGCTAAGCGGAAAGCCTAGACTTTCAGTTTTATATTTCCACTCTGAAATCTTCAGGATTGGTGCCCGGGACCGGAATTGAACCGGTACGTCCCTTTCGGAACCCGGGATTTTAAGTCCCGTGCGTCTGCCAGTTTCGCCACCCGGGCAAATTCAAACTTAAGTAGATGAATGGCGATGCAGCAGAAATTGTAGCAGGAAGCTGTGGTCGAAAGTTTCGGCGCGTTTTCGAAATGCTTTCGGTAGGCTGCCTAATCTGCATCGATGCAACTACGGATTTGAGTGGTAGGAAAATATTGGGCCTCCATCGCGAGAGCGCATACCTTCGGCACCCTCAAAAATTGAATTGGATAGGAGCAGAGCGGATGGGCTACTTAAGGGCGGGGGAGAGAACTAAGACAAAGCCAGATTAGTAGGCGGGAGCTGGTTTAACTACTTTTGAGCTGGACTTACGCGATCGATTCCGCGTGGCAAGGATCCACCGATTCCCATTTCATATTGTTAGCTTTGAGCCGAGGGTGAGAGACCAGCAGATGCCAAATCACGGCTTGGAATGATTCCGTATGCGGAGTGACCGTCTCTGGATTCACAGTGGGAACTATCACGCAAGCGTCTGCAACTTGAGCAGTGAACCCTCCGTCTAGTCCTACGATGCCACAGATCCTCGCTCCCACTTCTTGAGCCAACTGCAGAGCGCTGACAAGATTCGATCTGATGTTTCGCTCCACATCTCCTCCTCCCACAGAAAACACAAACACTAAATCTTGTTGGCGCAAATGGCTGCCTTTTAGCCAATCCCTGTAGGAGGTGTCCCATCAGTCATCGTTGATGCGGGCGGTGAGCTCGGAAACGTTGTCCGTGGGCGCGTAACACTCAATGCCTGCAATTTTGCGAAAATCATTGACAGCGTGCGAGGCGTGGCCTGCGCCACCACCAACCCCAAGGAAGAATATCCTTCCCTTTTGTCGTCGAACATCCAGCAATAATTCCAGAATACGTTCAATCTGGGAATGGTCCAGCATGCGAATAATCTGAGTCGCCTCTTCAAAATATTCAGCTATACAGCGCATATTGATCTCCAACTTCGCAAGAATGAGAAACTCGGGCACAGATCCCGATGAAAATAAAACTTGGATCGAGCCTACTGCAGCAATGCGACCTTGCAGATTAGCCTAGCTTGCGTGCTGCGAGCACGGTTGAATAGCCAAGTAAAACCTTTCTTCCCGAGGCCAGGTACAGGCACTCCGAAAATGCGTGCAGCACGGTTTTCGCCAAATTCTTCCACATGTCTTGATTGACCATGATTGGGGCATTACGCACCGCGAGGGTCTGAAATCCGCATTTTTCGGCTAATCGCGAGATCGTTGCCGGCTCGAATGAACAAAGGTGAGCGGGAGGATCGAATCCGACTAAAGGATGTTTGCGCGTGTTCATCCAAAAGGGATCTGCAAAACCCAGTGTCCGTCTTATCTTTCCGATCAAGGCATGCAAACGGGAGTCTGGCACGGCTAAGATCAGCAGCCCATCTTCGACCATCAGCTCACGCAGATCCATCAGAACCTGCTTGGGATCGGGCACGTGCTCAATTACGTTCAAAACTGTGACAATATCGAAATTCCGTCGCGTGGGAGCGGCTAAGAACTCTTCAATCGTTCCGGTATAGTTATCGATCCCATTGGCCGAGCGCGCGAACTCCCCACATCTAAAATCGATCCGCTGCGACGAAACCCAAGCACAAAGTCCCACATGGCGCGATCAAAGCGCTCCTCCTCGTCTCCTCTCCACGTGTTCTCCAGATCAAACCCGGCATAGAACTCCCGCAACTCTCGGTTTGTGGGTTGCGGGTTAACATAACGGAGGCCGCAATCGACACATTCCACGATGCGAAATCCTCGTCCTTCGAGATATTCCACGAAATGAGGGCTGCCACAGATGCGGCACTCGACAGTTGTTCGGGTTTCTATCCTTACCAGTCGCGGCGCGGCCATATTTTTGTCCTTCAACAACAGCTCTGAAACGCGTGTTCCAGAGACGGTCTACTGATTGCTCTCGTATTCGGTTGAAAATCCTGTTGGATTAATCGCGCCGCTTCAATCAGGTTTTTAGCCACAAACGTGGGTCGTAGCCCGCGGGGCCGAATAAACTGGCAGTGCTCGCACTTCCAGCGGCCAACGAAAATTGTTCTGCAGCCCGCGCGGCTTCCCGCTTCTATGTCGGTAAGTCCGTCGCCTACCATGTAGGAATCACTCAAAGCTAACTTCAGATCACGCGCTGCCCGCATTAACGTGCCGATTCCGGGCTTTCGGCACGTGCATCGCTTGCGCAGATTTGCTACCACGGCGTCTGGATGATGAAGGCAGTAGTAGGTGGCATCGATGTGAGCTCCGGGAGATTGCGAGGCCGCATTCAGTAGGCGCTCGAATTCAGGGAGGAGGGTTGCTTCAAAGTGCCCCTTCGCGATTCCTGGTTGATTGGAAACAATGATCACGGGAAGGCCGAGATCGTTGAACATTCGAATCGCCTTCGGTACCCCGGGAAGCACGCGAAATTGAGCAGCCGTGAAAGGGGAGTCCACAATCCCTTCGTCCTTGTGATAGATCAGGGCATTGATGACTCCGTCTCGGTCAAGAAAGACGGCGGGTCAGGAAGACGAACGCTTCAAGGGAGTTCTAGAATCTGAAACTAATGCCGTATGTCTTGCGTTTAGCTCCCGCAATCCGACGTGCCGCATGGCATCGCGCCGCTGAGGTTTTTTCCCTTCGCAATACAGCATCAGGAACCCGCCTCCACCCGCGCCGCATATTTTCTCGCCGATCGCGCCGTTCTGCTTCGCCAGTTCGTACCAGCCGTCAATCCGCTGATTGCTGATGCCTAAGGACAGCCTTTTTGGCTTGCCAGAACGTCCAGTAGCTCGCCGAAGCGGTGCAGATTGCCACGAACGATGGCGTCGCGGATGTCGATTCCAATGTTCTTGATCTCGCAAAGACTATCAACGACACGCCGTTCTTCTTCTTGGTGTCATTGTCCTGCTTTTCGAGAATGTTAACCGTATCCCTGGCGGCACCGGTATAAAACAAAAGCATGTTGCTTTCGAGCGCTTCGAGAAGTTCAACGCTTAAACACAACCGGCTCGCCTTGACCCGCCCATCTTTCTCGATGTGCAGCGCGGTTAAGCCGCCAAACGCGGCCATGTACTGGTCTTGTTTTCCGATCAGTTTTTGCAAACGATCAAGTTCAATTTGGCAAGCTTCTTCCGCCAAGCGTTCAGGACTGGTAGGGGTTTGAGTGAGGCTGTGCATCGCATTGAGCAGGCCAACGAAGTAAACAACTGGACGAACCGAGGCCAGTGCCGGCGACCGAAACAATCTCAATGCCATTGTCGATGTGAAAATATCTCAAGGCCTCCCGGGCCAGCGTGTGCTGGACCTCATCCACATGCCGCACCCGCTCTGTCTGGTTATATTGAACGCGAATGGTGTCATCCAAGATCGGGGCATTGACGTTCAGGTACATGTACTTGTCGATCGCGACGACACGTTCCACGTCGATGTGCCGCAAAGTGCCCGTAGCCACCACACTACCCGCCAGCTCGAGAACTTCGGCAAGGCTGGT
>JAOAPG010000160.1 GCA_025462785.1 Acidobacteriaceae bacterium | reverse complement strand
TTCCTTCCTTCGGGCTCCGATTCGCGCCACGGCTTTGACCAACTGCTCGCGATCGAGGGGCTTGACCAGGTATTCCCCGCAGCCCGAGCGCATGGCCTCAAGAATTGCATCCGGATGCGTTTGCGATGACACGGCAAACACCGCCGTGTCTGGAAGGCCGCTGTGAATGCGCTCTGCCACAATCGCCGCGCTCCGGCGATCCTTGTCAAAATCAACTAGGCAAATATCCGGGGCGGGATTGCCAACGTATTCCAAGACTGCATCTTGATCCTGAGCGCTACGGTAGTCTCCGACTCGAGCCCGTAGTTGGATCAATCCGGTCGAGTCTGCAAACAGACCCAGAAAACGCCACATTTCTTCGTCAACGCAAACGCCAACCACGGAAACCGGCTCACCGAGGTAAAAGCTTTCTCGGGGGGAAGCGTTCGTGGAATCTTTGGCCGTCATCGGTGTCATTTCGCTCCCACGTCTTGCGTCTTGGCTCCAGCTTGCTTTCCGGGCAGCCGCCCATCAAACTTCTTCAGATCGAGGAACGGTACTGCCAGTTTCGGGTCGGCGGGTGCTGATGTCTCTTCGTGCACCGGATCGATGATGTGAGGAGTCACGAACACCAGCAACTCGCTATTGTTCTGGCTGATCGACTTCGAGCGGAACAGCTGGCCCAAAATTGGTATATCGCCAATACCAGGTACCTTGCTGAGGTGAGTTGTGGCCCGGTGGTCGAGAAGGCCAGCGATCGCAAACGACTGCCCGTTCTTGAGTTCAACCTCGGTTTCGGCCCGCCGGGTGGAGATTGCCGGAATTGTAAAGCCGGAGAGAACCAGAGCGTTAGTAAAGTCCAGCGCGCTCACTTCCGGCGCAACGTGAAGTCGCAGCGTGTTGTCGTCTCCGACGTAACCGGTGAAGTCCAGTTTCACACCGAAGGGCTTGAACTGAATAGTGATCGAGGTGAAACCCTGACTGGGCTGGACGATAGGGAAGGGGAATTCACCACCCGCCAGGAAGGTGGCTTTCTGCCCGTTGATCGCCATCAAGTTGGGCTCCGCCAGAATCTGGAGCACATTCCGCTCCTGCAATGCCTGGATCACCGCTCCCAGATGGATATCCGGCCGGAACAGAAAGAGATTGAGCACCTGGCTGATGTCCTGCTCGGAGGTGAAGGGGACGTGTTGCGAGCCAAGACCTGTGACATCGGTGATCTTCTGTTGCCCGAAGCTTCCGAATTGCCCTGTGGTGGTGGTGCCAATGGTGTTTGTCGCACCCGTGGAAAAGAGATTAAACCCGAACTGAGCGAGTGCCGTTCGGTCCACCTCCGCAAACCTCACCTCAAGCAGCACCTGCCGTTCGTGGACAAATGGTACCTTGACAGAGTTGACTACGTCTTTGGAATAGACCCCTGCCATCTTGCTTAGATCTTCGACAATGTGAGCATCTGAAGCAGTGCCGGTCAGCACCAGATGTCCACCATCCGCCTCAATGTCCAGATGCTCATGCGGGTACGCGCGCTGGATCGCATTGCGCAAGGCACTGACGTCGACGTCAACAATGACATCGAGAACTTGAGCATGACCCGTGCGGTCCCAAAGGATCACGCTGCTGGCCCCCGCTGCTTTCCCTTCAACCACCACCTCTGTGGGAGACGTTGCCAGGGTCTCAATCACCACGGGATTGCTTGAGAGTACCCGGGTCAGCGGAGTTTGAACATTGATCACCACGGATTTGCCGACCAGCACGTGCAAAGTTTCACCTTCCGCAGGTTCGACTTTCTGAACCTGTGCCACGCCTTGAACCGACGCGACCAGCGTGCTCAACGCAAGAAGCAACCATGTGATTCCCCTAACCGAGTTGATCATTTCGCCCCTTGTTCGTTCTTGGCTGCGTCAAATTTATGAACGGTTTTCTGTGTACCTTGAATTACCTCAAGAACATAGGTGGGCTGGGCCGTCACGGGGATTCGTTTGCCAGTTTTGACTGGAGGAGCCGGCGGCTTGGCCATGGCCACCAATTGGTCAAGGCGCGCTGGATGTAAGTCCACATTCTTCTTATCGGTACCATTTCGCAACACAAACTGGATCGCGCCCTGGGTGCTGGCCAATTGCAGCCTTTGCGAGTCCTCGGGGGTCAACAGAAGCGTCACTACGTCGACCTGCTGGGGCTTCCCCTGCGGATCTGGTTCAATTGTCTGTCCCGCGGTCAAAACCTCGACGTCTTGCAATACCGTCTGGGTGAGGTTTCCCGCGTTACCAGGCATGTTGATGGTCGCCAGTACGTCGACGTGAGAGCCGGGATACAAAAATCCCGCCACGCCCACGATTTCATTGGAGCGTATCGCCGTCGCCCGCATCCCCGGCGGAATCTTCGTTGCCAGGCCAATGCCGGAGCCCTCCAGCCCCAAATCTCTCTGCAGAATCGGCTCCTTCGCTCCCATCGAATGCATCAAAGGATGTCCCAGGACCGCGTCTTTTTTCGCAAACGACCCGGCCAAGGGTACGTCGCTGGGCCAGTCGATCAATGTAATGTTTTTCTCCGAGAGAGCTACGCCTGCCGGAAGCTCCTCGGCCGCAGCCACAATCTGGTTTTGTGGCCGTTGAGACATACCCGCACGCAAGCGCCGGAACACCAGGTAAGTAAAGCCCCCGGCCAGTATGACCGCCATCGTAAATGCGAGCATGATACGTTTCGCGTTCGTAAATCACCTCCACCAAAGTGCATTGCCGGCGCAAAATACAGCTCCCACCGCGATCGCAATGCCATACGGCACTCGCGTTGAGCCTGGCGATTGAATATTGAAAACAGGATGGGGACGCAGTCCGGAGGCAAAGCGGTAGCAGATTAGTTGCACTGTATTCCGAAGTGTCTGGCCCACCATTTGACGAAAGATCATATGTGCGATTGCGAGGACTCCGCCTGCTAATGCAGCCGCGAGGATTAATGTCATCACGTGCGTGCTTCCCACCCACGCTCCAACCGCGGCCATCAGCTTCACATCTCCGCCGCCCATGGCTCCTAACAGGAACAGGATGCAAAACAATCCACCCGCCACGAGCATGCCAGCCGCACCGCTTTTCAATCCGGACAAACCTAGAACCGCTGTCCGCAAGACCAGCGCTGCCACGAGCGCGCCGTAGGTTAGGCGATTTGGGATTCGCGCACTGCGAATATCAGTAACTGCCCCCAAGCAAGCCACCAACACGCCTCCGATTAAAGGCAAATTTTCCATCTTCTCTTTTCTGATTTTGTGAATGCCGCGGCTGGGGGAGCCGCGGAGTAGTGAGACTGCCCTAGCTGATGTACCCGCCGAGTATGTTGCTGATCTGGGTGAAAGCGCTGTTCAGACCAGTTGCTAAGTTATTCATTCCCGCCACCGCAGCGAACGCAACAAGCGCCAGGATCAGCAAGTATTCCACGAGACCCTGACCCGCTTCGTCCTTGTGCAAGCGGCTCAGTGATTTCAGAGTTAGATTCGTCATGCATATTCTCCAGTTTAGTCTTTAGCAGTGCACAGAGCGGGGGAGGGCCGTCGGTATAACTCACGCGCCACTAAACGCGCGCGCTAGATCGCAGGCTGTCCTAGCTGATGTACCCGCCGAGTATGGTGCTGATACGGGTGAAAGCACTGTTCAGACCAGTTGCCAGGTTATTCATTCCCGCCACCGCGGCGAACGCAACCAGTGCCAGGATCAGCAGGTATTCCACGAGACCCTGACCGGCTTCGTCCTGGTGCAGGCGGTTCAGAGACTTCAGAATTAGATTCTTCATGTGTATTCTCCTAAGTTTAGTTTTTAGCGGTCCCAAGCCCTGGGAGAGCGATGGGCAGGTAACTCACGCGCTTACTAAAGGCATGTAGGGTGCCAAAGCGGGAATCCGCTACCAGCGCTTCGAGCTGGCTACGCTTCGCATTGCTACAGAGTGGCTTACAGCCAGAAACGGCGGAGCTCCCGCATCGCACAGTGCCAGGACTATCCTGGCTAAAGCCGCTGCAGGACTTCTCCTGATACCTGCCGTAGTCACGCTGCGAATACATTTGTTTACAGCTGGAAGGGCGGCGTTGCGGCGCTCACGCGATAGTTCCTCTACGAGAATGTCCTCGAATCCAATCCGCCTCGTGGGGATCGAATCTGTTTTGCAACGACTCTCCGGTTGCCTGGAAGATCAGGTGGTATAATTCGCGCCCAGTGAAGCCTGAGCGGGTGATACGATACACGGCGGTAGTTCTTATCGTATCCCTGGGCATAGGTTATGCATTGTTCAGTTTTCCCAGAAATCGGGAAGACACCAGCAAGCTCGTCGACTTTTCTGAGTTCTATGCTGCAGGCCAGATGGTTCGGCACGGAGTCGGAGAGAGCCTATCTGATCTGAGCGTCCAGGCTGAATTCCAGTTACAGGTCGCCCCGGTACATGCGTTCTATCTTCGACCTCCATTCGAGGCACTTCTCTTTGTGCCCTTCACATATCTAAGTTACCGAGCCGCATACGCGGCCTGGCTCATATTTAGCCTTGCCGTCTTGGCCGGTGCTGCCCGACTAATTCAAAGCAACACCAATGTCCTCGATGCGATGTCCCAGTACACGCGCGGTATCCCTGTCGATTTCGGATTGCTCCTGGTCGTCTTCCTGACCTTCGCTCCTACCATGAACTGCTTTTTGATCGGCCAGGACTCCGTATTAATGCTGATGATCTACACTCTCGTTTTCCTCGCTCTCAAGCGAGGGCGTGAGCTCGGAGCCGGAGGCCTGCTCGCTTGCGGTCTCTTCAAATTTCATCTCGTACTCCCTTTTGCGATCATCTTTGCCTTCCGACGGCGAGGTTCATTTCTGTTGGGTTTTGCAGGGATTGCTCTTCTCTTGGTCACCATCTCGGTGCTGGTGTCGGGCCCAGGCGTACTTGCCACTTACCCCTCAATGTTTCTGAATAGCAAATACCGCATGCTGATGGGTTTCCAACCTGAATATGCGGCGAACATTCGCGGACTGGTCTACTTGATCACACGTGGCAGGCTCCCAGTTGCGGTCTCTGGAGCAATTGTTGCAGCACTGTCTGTGTTTCTGTTGTGGGTAACTGCAAAAATCTGGAAAGACAACGAAGTCGAACTCGGTTTTTCCGCCGCTGTGATTGCCGCACTACTCACCGGATACCACTCGTTCGTCTACGATCTTTCTTTACTCCTGCTTCCGATAGCCATCGTGTGCGGCGAGCTGGCGAAGCGCAAGACCTTGTTAAGCAACCCGACTCTTAGCACAATTTTGATTGTCCTCTTTCTTCCACCCATTCATCATATGCTCATAATTCAACAGATATATGCTGCCATGTGCGTGCCGGTTGTGATGCTCTTTTCTAGTGTGGTAAAACTCGCGGTGCGGCAACCTGCTGAGCGGTAAAGCTGTGGCGGCGCGTCCAATACCACTTTTAAACCATACCGCGCTGCTCCAGAAAATAAATCCCGGTAGAAGACGGGATCTTCGCTGGGAGCAATAGCAGCAGACCATCCAGACACGAGAATGCGCGGCGCACAAATGGCACAAAAGGGCCAGTCATCGCCCTGACACGCCGAGCTGCGTAATCTCGGGTTGTTCCTGGGGCTTCAGGTCTCGGAGAAAAATTACGCTCTGGGCGTCCGAGTATGCAGTCTTCCAGGCAGGGTCATGGGAGATCGTTGAAACCAGATCAGACTGCCCCTCGCGATTCACGAGGCAAGCCTCAATTTTATATTTCCGAAATACCTCTTTCGCATATTTAGGGTCCGCTACTATTCGGATGTAATCCTCAAGCACACCCGAATACTCATAGATATCAAGTCTCCCATCAATAAACACTTTGTGACGCGAGCCCAAAGACCAGATGAGGAACCCGCCCCAGTGGTCGTCGTTGAACATTCTCGTAGGCATCGGATGATCTCTTAAGTAAGTTACCGCACCAACTGGAAGTTCCCTCTCCATCTCCTTTTCCAGGCGCGCAGTCGTCGGAATTAATCCGATTACAAAGAACAGCGTCACAGCCATGAGCACAATGTTCATCGCGTAGCGCTCTTTCGACTCCTCATAGGTTGGCAGCAAACGGGCTAGGTAAGTGGCAATCACAGGAGTGAGTATCACTAAGAAAATCGGTAGAAAACGTCGATGCATGCAGGTTAAGTAAGCAGCAAACAATATTGGCACAAGCACTTCTAATTCGTACTTCACAGGGACAAGAATTTGAGCAAGCAACCAGCCCAACAGCAGGAGCAGGAAAGCACGTCCCAAGGGCGCTTGCAGTTCAAGAGGCTGCCATTCTGGGATGAAGAGTGTATTCAGCGGCTGCATGGAAAACAACTCCAGCGGGTAAGCGGCAAGACGTCCTCCATAGGGCGTGACAAAGAGGGCGATCGAGCAAAGAAGCATCACTGTTAGAAGTCGAACACGGCCAGAACTTGTCCACTTGCTGGCAATGACAGCCCCGGCCCTAAAGCCGAAGAGCCCACTGAACCCATACCAGAAGACGATTGCCAGTCCCACAATAAAGCTGCCATGTGTATTTACCCAGAGCGCGAAAATTCCCGGCAGACTCCATATCAGCCTTGATTCGCGTTGTTTGTAGAGCTCCAGAACGACTAGTGTAACCACGATGAAAACGTATCCGAACATTTGCGGCCGCAGGGTGAACGCGAGTTGTTCAAACGGCAGAAGCAGAGCTACCGCCGCCGCCGCCGCCAGCACGTTTCTCGTGCGTAGCCATGCATAAATGTAAGTCAGCAGAACCAAAGTCACCGAGTTGAGCGCCAGCAAAATAGCTAAGCCTCTTAGCGACCCGAAGTGCTCAGCCTCAGCCATGGCGACTTCCCCCAGCCATTCGTAGGCTAGCCACGGGACCCCCGGTGCCGAGAAAGAATACGGATCAGCATGCGGAAAGCCTCCGGTAGCGAGGATCTGCTCTCCTGTGGAGACATGCCACCAGGTATCCCCTTCTTCGAACATTCTTCCACCGCCATGGGTATTGAAGAGCACGACGCCAGCAGCCAGGGTCGTCGCCAGAAGTACGGGGAAAGAAGCGAATAGCCGGAATCTGCTCATCGACGTTCTGTTAGGGAAGACCATCGTTTGTAGTCGAACGCGTCTGCGTCACGGGCACGTAAGGTCCTTGCGGACCATGAAAAGAAAATGAAAGTTATCGGCAGTGTTGGCGGACGCGCAGGATCGATACGCCCGCGCAATGTAGTCCGCTACCGGATCACTGACGAGATCACGCGCCTGGGTGTTGGGCCATGAATCCCGAATGTGTTTCGCGAAATCCGGTTCGAACAAAACCACTCTGACCGGGTGAGCCTTGAGCTCGGAGAGAATTTCCTGCGATTGCTCGCGGGTGTTCATTCCGGGCTGGTAATATTCAAATCTCGTTGGACTGTATGTTCCTGTCAGATAGTAATCGAACGCCGCGTACGGATAGATTAGAATGCGTTCTCCAGGAGCCACATGGGCTTGAATCTGCTCGATCACGGTGTCCGTGATCGACGTGTTCACCGCACCTCGGCGCGTGAGCAATGTGTGATGCGGTCCAGCCGCTCTTAGCAGCAGTGGCGTCGCCATGGTCAGCAAGGAGAGCGCCACGCAGAAGCCGAGAACTGGCCCAAGTCGCCGTATGACGGGTCCCCGAATATTGCGTCCGTCCAGAAGCCATGCCAATACGAGAAAGAACATTGGCTGAAGATAAATGAAGTGCACGATATCGGCCCGGACAACAACTACAGAAAACAGCAGTCCCGAAACTGTGCTCGACACCAACACGTAATAGGCCCACTCGGGACGGGCATGGTGTCTTCGCTGTATGCCGACCACCAGCCGGGGTAGAAGGGCCACTCCGAAAAGCGGAAGTACTGGAATCCAAAACGACGGGCTCATAGCCAGTACTTGCACCGCCCGAATACCCCAGGAACCAGAGAGGAAGATGGTGTACAGTGCGTTATCAGAAAGGTTCTGGTAACCATAGGGGACTCGATTTGCCGTCGAGTAATGCTGGAGTGGCCAGAGCCAACCAGCAAGCATTGCCATCAAGGCATGCTGGCCCGCAAAGTAGATAACTGTGACTGCTAGCGGCCATGTCAGGCCAATCGCGAGTGCAACCATTCGGGCGCGGGCAAAGAGTTTGCGCTGCAGGCCTCCAAGGGCAATGATGAGAAATCCTAAGCCGAGACCGAGTAGAAGTCCTGCTCCTTTGGACTGTTCAAACAAACCAGTGAGAGAAACAAGCGATCCAGTTGCAAACGCCCATTTCCTGTGTGAAGATTCCAGCCATCGAACCGCGCAGTACAAAGACAGAGATGTCAGCAGCGTGCTGTCCCAGTTGTGCAGCACCATGAAGCGGATCGGGAGCGTGGTTATGGTCATCAGCCCAGTCACCAGGAGAGCGATTTGGCGGGAGCACACGCGTCGTGCTAACACATAGGTGATTACGCAAAAAGCCGCTCCCATGAATGCCACGGCGGTGCGTGCGACCATAAAAGAATCTCCAAACACGCGAAACAACAGCGAGTTGAAGTAATACGATCCGGGAGTGAAGAACGAGAAGAAGTCGCGATAAAGTACTTGACCATCTAGAATTCGCTGCGCTCCTTGCAGGACAATGCCTTCGTCAGGGTCGATCAGCGTGTAGCGCCGGAAGATACAGAGATAGATAAACGACAACAGGAACAAACCGACCGCGATGAGCCGCTCGGCGCGAGACTCTTCCGGCAGGTATACGCCGGAGGTTTGCCCGACGGGAACCGAGTCTCCCCTGGCTGTGGAGAGTTCGATTTGCTTGCTACTCAGCATCATTGGCACCGGCGTCCCTCCACGACCGAGCTGTCCGTGTTCTGAGCCTCCGCTACGATGAGTTGCTCATCGTGCTGGCAGGAATACGCCCTCAGCCTCGCAGGTATCCCATCCGCCTCCAACAGCCATACGCGCCGGTTACTGTAATAGCGGAGCAGTTCTTCGTTCTGAGCCGAACCCATATCGCGCGCCCAAACCACTTTCTGCTGATCAATATCGGCTCCGTTGTAGACCCAGTCCAGCAGCGGATCGTGATGCGACTCGTAGCGCACCAGCACCAGTTGAGGTCCGGGAACTGATCGAAGCTGCGCTTCCAAAGCAGCACGCCCCGGTCCGATCGACCCCCATGTTCCCGGCTCAGGAGCGGCGGCAAGAATGTGCGCTTGCACTGGAATCATCAAGATGCACATCACCACCATCGCCCGCACCAGAAATTGACCAGCGGGCCTCCCTTCCCAGTGCCAAGTCCGCAAATGCCGCATCCCCTGGAGGATCACTGCCAGCATTACCGGAACAATCGCAGCAACATAATGAATATTGAAGAAGATAACCAGGGCGGAGCTGCCCAGCCCCATGGCACCCACAATCAACAAGAATCGCATGCGGCGGTCTCGGAGGACCCTGGGCAATAAAAATAGAGGAAGCGTAAGCACAGGAGCGATATAAAACACCCAGATCAGAGCGACCTTTATACCTATCTGTCGCAGGACGCCTGAGATGGTCTGCGCTCGCTGGAATTCCCTGAGTTCCAGCCCGTTATAGAAATCGCGAATCACCTTGTGGTGATACTCATGTTGGGGATATGCAGCTTGCCAATAGAAATATCGCGCCACCGAGTAGGTTTCGCGGTTTACCTGCTGCGGCATTTGCAGAGGATTGCCGGTGACCCTCCAGAAGTAGTAGCTGGTGGCAGCAGCGGCTACTCCGAGCACCAGCACCATAGGAAGAGCGATGCGCCGGATGAGCAGTCCTGTCGGCAGCTGGTTTTGAGTGGGCTTATTTTGTATGACCCACCAGAACAATCTCGCAGCAACGACTGCGGTCAGCATCAAGCCTTCGTAGGGCCGCGTGTTGGCAAGCATAGCGATGCCAATCGCCATGAGGATCGCGTCGCGCACGCGTTGACGGCGCATGATGCGGGGCAATGCGCCCAAAACCAGCGCTCCACCGGTAGCGGCGAGAGCGCCTCCCCAATAACTGTTGTCCCAGTAACTGAGCACGCCAAAGCGCATCACAGGCAACATGCCGCCAAGCAAAGCCCATGAGGGCGGAAGCCAGGCTTGCAGCATCCAGCAGATGGCGGCACACATGAGGCCGACGCTCAGCCATACTCCCCAGAACGGATGTCCAAAAACGACCTGACCCAAGGCGAGCACCAATCCCTGAAGGGGTGGATACATCGAGGCATAGGTCGGATGGAAGATGACGTGGAAAGTTTCAAGATGCACCCACATCGGGTGAGTCGAGTTCGCTAGCCGGCCATGGGCGAAGGTGTCGCCAGCGAGAAGGAAACTGAACTCGTCATTGATAAATGGCTTGGGGATCGGCAGCAATGGCAGCAGCGCCACTCGCAACACCAGAGCAGAAAAGCCGCACAGCAGAATGCTTAGGGTGCGCCTTCGGGCTACCGCTGCCAGCGCTCGTTCTGCTCGCTGAAACCAGCGCGCGCCCAACTGCGGCCACACTAGGGCAAGCAGCAGTGTGAGCGAAACCAGCAAAGCTTCAGGTCCGATATGAGCAAACATCGAGCGGGTTCGATTCCCCCCAAAAAAGTTAGCCTTGGCACGTTTGAACAAAGATCAAGCTGAGTTCGCCAAGCAAGCCACTACTAGCCCATCACACTGCGAACCAGGTGTCCCCACCAATCCCCTCCTGAGCGCAGCGACTCCCGGAGCGAGACGGAGCTCCATTCATAGCGTGTTCTCCACGCGCTAGGGACGTTCCAGATCTCGCGCAGTCTCTGCCAGTAGCGCTGTCGAACGGCCTCATCGTTTGCCGCTGGCCCGATCTCGTGACTGGAGATCAAGAATTCGGGAGGCGGTTCGTCGGGTAGGCGATGCGCGTAACCGTACTTCCACTGAACTTGCTTCACGGCACAGTCCCAGTAAGCTTTGGCGATCTTTTCTTCTGACGCTCGTTTCTCAGGCGCAATCCGGGAACCATTAAAGAATTCCAAAGGCATCTCGGGTCGCAAGCGAAGCTCTGACCGGAAAGAAGCATAAATCACTACGCACACTACGAATGCCACAATTACAGTGACATCGTGTTTTCGATGGACCGTCATAATGGCACTTGCGCGCACTTCGCCAAGCCTCCGTCACTTGCCTTGCAGGTAGAATCATCGTGCTGGCGTTAGAGCCAAAGAAAAACCTTCGTTCCCCCGGACAGAGTCTTTCCGGCTAAGAATTTGGGCTGCAGATTGGTTCCCTGTTCTTTCCAGCAAAACGCTCAGCTGATCACTGTAGCGCAGCTTCCAGTTCGGATCGTGCTCGAGCACATACGTAAGCGGTTCATCATGCGGGAACAAGACATAGCGAATCTGATACTTACTCAGAATTGGCTCAGGGTTCTTGAGGGCCAGTAGATCGAGGTAGTCCCTGAGCACTCCGGTGTAGTCAAAGATGTCAACTCGGCTATCGAGAAAGACCTTCAGATCAGGATCCTTCCAGTTCATGTAGCCGCCCCAAAGATAGAAATTGAGAACCGGGCCTGAAGCAGGATGAGCTTGCAGATAGGAGACAGCCCTGACCGGATATTGCTCGCCTACGGTGGCCTGCAGTTGGGACTCCCGAGGCCAATAATACATTGCCCCTGCAATCATTAAGAGTATGGCAAAAGTATTGACCACAGGAGTATCGAGTTCGGCGCGGTAGGGCGGAACGAAATCGAGTATCTTCGCTAGCATTGGCGTCACTACAATGGCCAGCAGAAATAGAAATCGAATGTACGTCAGACCGCTGTAGAGGGCAAATAGAACCATGGCTACTTCCGCCAAAGTCCAACGGCGAGGACGTAGCAGCGCGCTGATTAGCAGGATAATCAGCAGCACCACAACAAGCTTCCCGCGTCCGTCATGAAAGTTTACCGACACCCACTCAGCAACGTGCTCGATATTGAGCTTCTGTCGAAAAGCGAGATCGAGGGGATAAAACACAAGGCGCGCGCCAAACGGATTCACAAACAGCACGCCCACGCTCGCACCCCAAGCCAAGAACAGCTTTTTCCGCTGTGACGGTGGCCAAGGCTCACTTTCCACCATGCCCCATTTCAGCCGGACGAGCCCCGCAGCCACGATGGTCGAAAACAGAATCATGCCGATGAACCACGATCCATGGGTGTTCACCCACAAACAGAACAAAGGTGGAATCAACCACACTGGAGCGTGGCCCGTCTGTCGAAGGCGTTGCAAAAGAATCAACAACAGGACAAGGTAAACGTAGCCAAAAAGAATCGTGCGTGGGCCGAAGGACACACTGCCAAGAAAGACCGCATAGGAGCAAGCCAGGGCTGCAGCTTTGTAGTTTCCGCATTCTCGATAGGAGAGATACAGCACACCGAGGAAGATCAAGCTCAGAGTGACAAATGCGACCGCGTCAATTCCGCAAAAGCCCAGCGCCCTCCATGCGAAATAGTATGGGAGTTCTGCCAACCACTCGTGATTGATCCATGGGTGGCCCGGAACAGTGAAGGAATACATGTCATAACGCGGAAGACTGTGATGGCGAATAAGATAGTCTGCATTATGCAAATGCCACCAGATGTCAGGATCAGCAATCTTGCCGTGCGCCAAGATGAATACGGTTGTGAGGATAATAAAAGTGAGAACGACGAGAAAGGAAACGCTCGAGCGGTACCACCCCCGCAAGCCCCGGCGATCTGCAACCTCTCTACGGTTCCTGAGATGCGGTACTTCTTTTAGGGTGCCGATTGAATGAATGGAAGGCTTTTCAACACTGTCTTCTGTGTGCACAGACACAATCCCCATGTGTACTCAAAGCAATTTCGGTGCCAAGATTCTGGTTTTGGGGAAACCATCCTGCTGTCTGCAAATAGGCGCTCACACAACTGGTAGGTGGCCGCTGCTTGGCTGGCAACGCCTTGCGGAAAGGTAGCCACACCCCACTGTCGTGCCCTACTCTGCACAAAGGTGCCATTTACGAGAGAGTAGCTGTAAAGCGACACTTTGACGCAAGTTGCTGTATCCGATCGTACACCTCAGGCACTTTGGTGGCGGTCGCGGACCTTAGAAGGCAAGGGTAGTTTCAGGCGGCACGGACTTTTCCCGTGATCTGAAACTGCTCGTTGAACCAACTCCCCCTTTTACTGCTGTTGTTGTCAGCGTTGCACGCGCCAAGTTCCCCCACCGATGGGCGCATCCGCTTGTCGGTTATAAGTTGAAATCAGAAAGGGAGAACCTCTTGTCAAATAGCTCCTTTGAGCAAAGAAACGTACTTCTCATCGATGCCGATGAGGCCTTTGGCCAAGTACTTCAACCGCTCCTCGGGCACGGCTATCTACTGCTTCAGGAGCCATCGCCGACGGCAGCCATCGCGGCATTTGACTCCGAAACCCTCGATGCGGTCGTGCTCAATCTTGACGCACCGAATCATGAGGAAAATTCCCGCCTTTTGCTGCAGGCCGCAACTAACAGAGACTTGCCTTTGCCAGTTATTGCTTACAGTTGGGAGGCCGGCGGACAGAAGGTCCTTGATGCGTTCAAGGAAGGCGCGTTCGATACGCTCACGCAGCCTCTGGATGTACAGCAGCTGCGATTTGCACTGGACCGGGCATGCCGACGTGTCACCCTGATCCGCGAGCTCGTTCAAGCGCGGAGACTTCTTGGACTGGGCCGGGTGGAAGGCCTGCTGGGAAATAGCCAGGCGATGGAGCGCGTCAGTGAAATGACTCGAAAGGTCGCCGAAGTGTTCACGACGGTACTAATTACGGGTGGAAGTGGCACGGGAAAGGGCGCGGTCGCCCAAGCCATTCATCGCCTAAGCCCTAGATCGGCCAAGCCATTTGTCGCTTTCTCGGTCTGTAGTTTTCCTGATTCTTTGATTGAAGACGAGCTCTTCGGGCACGAAAAGGGCGCTTTTACCGGCGCGGGGCAAGCCCGCCGCGGACGATTCGAGGAAGCCAACGGCGGCACCATCTTTATCGACGAAATTGGCGATTTGGCGCTTCCCTTGCAAGCCAAGCTGTTGCGCGCGTTGCAGGAACGCACCGTCGAACGCCTGGGCTCGAATGTTCCGCGGCCGTTAGATACTCGCGTGATCTGTGCCACCAACCGAAATCTGGAAAAGATGGTGGAAGACGGCACGTTCCGACAGGACCTGTATTTCCGTATCTCCGTGGTGAAGATCCAGATGCCCTCTTTGCGCGAGCGGAAGGAGGACATCCCTTTGTTGGCGGAGTACTTCTTGCGCAGCTTTGCCAAGACTCACGGCAAAGCTGCGCGCATGTTCACGCCCGGATTCCTGAGTGCGCTTTCACGGCATTCCTGGCCCGGGAATGTCCGCGAGCTGCAGAACGTGATTGAACGCAGCGTGGTGTTGGCGAACGGAAATGAATATCTCGGAGTCGCCGATTTGCCAGAGGAATTGAGGGAATTGACCGTGGCCAACGACGATATGCGGGCGGGTTCCTTTCACGAGGCGGTTCAGGGATTCAAGAAAGAGTTGGTGCGTTCGGCTTTGCGCATGCATTCGGGAAACAGGTTGAAGGCGGCCGTCGAGCTCGGCATCAGCCGGTGTTATCTGCATCGCCTGCTAAATCAGTTCAACCTGGCCGAGGAAGAATCGGCGCAGGAAGCGCTCAACATAGCATTGCTCGAGGAATTCAACGAGCCGCAAGCACAGCACAAACGCTTGACTGCGAGGCTCGCTTAACGGTGGCGCGATGAAGAAACGGAAGCTCGAGCAAGACAGTTCGGGGCAAGCTCTAATGGAGACGGTGTTGTTGATGCCGTTGCTCCTGATGATCGTTTTGAATGCTGTGAACTTTGGCTACTTTTTTTTGATGGCGCTGAACATCACGTCTGCGGCACGTAGCAGCGGACTCTATTCGATAATGGGAGGGGCGACGCCATCGGCTATTGCCTTACCAAAGGCAGGTCCGGAGACTACAGCGACCTCGGTCAGCTATCTGGCCTACCAAGACCTGACCGGCGCAGTCTATTCTCCTTCCACGAATGCGGGAGTCCAAGTCTGTTCGCCTTCCGTTGGCGTTCTCAATGCCGGAACCACGACCATGCAGACCAATTGTGCGAGCTACGGTTCAGTCGGCACTTTTCCGTCTGCAGAGGCGGACCCGGAACTGAACAGCGGCAACACGGCACCGGCATTTCTCCTGAACCGGGTGGACGTGGCTTACCAATTCTCTCCCCCAATCCCGTTAATGCCGTTCAACCTTGTGAATCTGGCAAGCCCAGCCTGCACCTCGACAGGGGGAGTC